>DATJSI010000101.1 GCA_035504215.1 Mycobacteriales bacterium | reverse complement strand
CGCCTCGAACTGCCGCTGCAGGCTGCGCTGGTAGCAGGTGAAGAGCATCCCCTGGTCGAGGTTGCCGTTGACGTCCAGGCCACGGTCGTAGTTCCAGCCGCGACGGAGGATGCGGCTCGAAGCCGTCGCTGGTGTCCGCGGGTTGGCGAGCCGGATGTGCGCGCTCAGCGGGATCACGAGCCCTTGCGGATCGTCGCGGTAGTTCGGCGCAGTGCCCGCCGAGTTCGCGTCGAGAGCAGCACCGTTCGCACGGCGGCGCCCGATCATCAGTTCCTGCTCCTGCAGTGACACCCGGTCCCAGAACTCGACCAGCTGCCGGATGATCCGGATCACCTGAAAGGTTCCGCCCGTGGCCCACGCCTGCTCGCCGCTGCCAGTGACCCAGATCAGGTCCTCGGCGACCCGCGGGTTCGTGACGACCGGGTTCGAGATGCCGTCGTTGAAGCCGAACAGGTTGCGCGGCTTGCCGTCCGGCCGCGGCGGACTGGAGAACCCGTCGATCCGCCAGCGCGGCTGCATCCAGCCGCGGGTGTACTTCGTGATGTCCCGCAACGCATGTACGACGATGTCCGCCGACGCCGCGGTCAGCTGAAGAGTCAGGTCGCCATGGGTCTGCGCGGGGTCGAGGTTGTCGTTCGGGAAGGTCTTCATCGGCACCAGACCCGTCGGGCGCCGCGAGGTCAGGCCGAAGCGGCGGTCGAAAAGCGACGCACCGACCGCGACGGTCATGCCGAGCTGGTGGGGAGCAACGGTCGGTCCGAGCAACCCGTTGTCGGCAGGTGGGCTGGAGGGATTGCTCGGCTCGAGTGGCTCGCCCTGGGTGAGCAGCCGCGCCCGCTCGGTCAACGTCTGCATGAGCTCGACCAGCTCACCGCGCGTCGTCGCGGTCACATCGAAGGCGACCACCGCAGTCGCGGCCGCGGGCGAGAGCAACAAGGTGCCTTGATGCGCGCCATAAAGCGGTGCGACCGGCGAAGCACCCGTCGCCGGCGTCGCAGCCGCGGCTTGCGATCGAGTCCCGGCTCCGACCCCTACCGCGGCCGCACCGATCGCGCCTGCAGCTGCGCTGCCGGTCAGGAATCGACGTCGAGAGAACGCGCTGCTCATCAGTTCTGGTTGTCCTGGGTGGTGAGGATCTCGAGATGGTCGGGCAGCACGGAGAGCTGTTCGAGCAACCCGCCGACCTGTGCATCGAGCCGCTCGCGTCGCATCCGGCCGAGGTCATCGAGCGGCAGCCATCGTCCGGGCCCGACCCGGAAACCCGCGAAGGTCACGGCGAGCCGGTGCAGTCCGGCGGTCAGCTGCCGCAACAACGCCGGATCGACCTTGCGCAGCAACGGCGCCAGGGACGCGAGCGTCAGCTGCGTGCCGGCCACGTTCGCCGCGCCGGTCGCGAGCGTCGTATGGCTGCCTTGATCGGCCTCGCCGGTCAGCTCGAACTGCAGGGTGTTCTCGAGGATCTCGTGTGCCCGAAGCGCGATGTCGTTCGGATCGGTCGACAGACGGGGAAAACGGCGCTCCAGCGTCCGCACGCTGCGGTCGAGAGCCGTCGCCGTCGCGACCACAACGGATCGCGGCTGCCCGTGCCACAGCGCGTACTCCAGGCGCAGGAACCCGGCGAAGCGCGGCGACCGCACCCCGTCGGTCAGGCCGTTCGGCCGCCCGTCGATCCGTTGCTCCAACGAACCGAACGTGTCGTACGCCGCCCCCAGCCGTTCGTAGTCGAGGTGCGCGGTCAGCCAGGCGCGCTCCACCGCCGGCCGGGACCCGGACCGCGCGACCTGCAGAAGCCGGTCGGTGTCGCGGACCAGCACCCGAAGGCCGGCCGTCACAGAGGCGCGGTAGCGCACGACCGCGCCGGCGAGCTGATCGGCATCGACGGGGATGTACGGCGTTGCGCCGGAGACCGGCGGGCCGGTCACCGCACGCAGATCGGAGTAGCTCTCGGCGCCATCGTCGGCCTCACAGCCCCAGCTGTAGCGGCCCGGCGGAAGGATCGCCACCATCGTCTGAGTCGTGCGCGGCGCCACCATCTCGAGCTCGGCGTACGTCGTGAGGTGATCGGGTCCGACGATCGAGACCTCTTCGGGGCTGTCACCGACGTCCGTGACGCGGTACTCGCTGCGTCCTGACTTGGCGCCCCGCCAGGCCACCGCGCACGCGGTCGGGCTGACGTCGATGGCAACGGCGCGGGTGGCGACGGCGCGGCCGGCGGATGCCCGGGTTGCGATCACCGCCGCCGATGTCCCCACGACGATGACGACCACCGCCCCGGCGAGCACGAGCCGGGACCTCCCACGCCGCGGGCGGCCCGGATCCGGCAGCGCGGGCGGATCGTTGGGCGTCGCGGGCGGGTCGGTAGGCATGGCCGTCCGGAAGTCTGCTCGCCGGTCGCCGCGCGGGGGCGAACCAGGCGTGGTCACAGGGTGACGTTTTGATGAACGAACACCCGACCTGTGGATGTCACTTGCTGTTTACACGGTTTGCCCCGGGATTTCATGACAGGCTCGGCTGAAGTCCAATTCGCAGGTCAATGCTCCCCCGCATGACCCCATACCTCACGCGCAGCCTCAACGGCCGCCGCCTCAGCCGGCGCGGACGGTGGCTCAGCCTGGCCGCCACCGCCGGCGTCACCCTCGCGATGAGCGCCGCGGGCAGCGGCGCCGCGAACGCGTCGGTCCACGGCGCGTTCCCGGCCCGGACCGCGACGCCGATCAAGCACCTGGTCGTGATCTTCGGGGAGAACATCTCCTTCGACCACTACTTCGGCACCTACCCGCATGCGACCAACTCCGATGGGCAACCGTTCTACGCCCGTCCCGGCACGCCGCGCGTCAACGGTCTCGAGACCAAGGCGCCCGGCGGTGGGACGCTGCTGACCAACAACCCCAACGGCGCGAACCCGCAGCGACTCTCTCCGGACAACCCGCAGGACGTCATCACCTGCGACCAGAACCACGACTACACGCCGGAGCAGAACGCCTTCGACCGCGGCAAGGCCGACAACTTCCCGAACTCGGTGGGTACGGCGAGCGGCACCAGCGGCAGCGGCCGCCCGTGCAATGCCGATGACGACCTCGACTACTACGACGGCAACACCGTGACCGCGCTGTGGAACTACGCGCAGCACTTCGCGCTGAGTGACGACTCGTTCGGCACGGTCTACGGCCCGTCGACCCCAGGTGCACTCGACGTGGTCGCCGGCAGCACGGGCGACGTGGGCGTGACGGCTGGCAACCCATCCGTCGCGACGGCGTCGGGCAACCCGACGAACGCGCAGCTCATTGCGAACGGCAAGGGCGGCGAGACGCTGATCAGCGACGCCGACCCCTACTACGACGACTGCGGCGCACACGCGCAGGTCTCGCTGACCGGCACGAACATCGGTGACGAGCTCAACGCGAAGGGCCTGAGCTGGGGCTGGTTCGAGGGCGGGTTCGCCCCCTCCACGCCGTACAGCGGCCCGACCGCACCTGCGCCGTACAACCCGACCACGGTCGTCGGCCGGGCAGTGTGCGGCTCCAGCCACCCGATCGGCGCGGCAATCGGCGGGACCGGCCAGTACGGCACCGAGTCCGACTACATCGCGCACCACGAGCCGTTCCAGTACTACGCGTCGACCGCGAACCCTCATCACCTCGCGCCGACGTCGCTCTCGGTCGTGGGCACGGACACGCAGCACTACACCAACGGTCAGCCGGACTTCGACACGGCCAACCACCAGTACGACATGAGCGTGTTCAACAACCTGCTCACGGCGATCGACAAGGGTCAGCTCAGCCCGGACCACCTGCCTGCGGTCAGCTACCTCAAGGCCCCGGGCTACGAGGACGGGCACGCGGGCTACTCGGACCCGCTCGATGAGCAGACCTTCATCACGACGGAGATCAACGCCCTCGAGCGGTCTCCGGACTGGTCCTCGACCGCGGTCGTCCTCTCCTGGGACGACTCGGACGGCTGGTACGACCACGTCGAGGCGCCGGTCAACAACCCGTCCGACACCGTCGCCGACACCCTGACCGGCACCAACCAGTGCGGCACCGGCACGCCGGTTGCCGGCGAGGAGGGACGCTGCGGTCCGGGACCGCGGCTGCCCCTGCTGGTGATCTCCCCGTGGGCACGGTCGAACGCGGTCGTCAACACCGAGAGCGAGCAGAGCTCAGTGGTCCGCTTCATCGAGGACAACTGGTACCTGCCGCGGATCGCGAAGTCCGCGGATGCGATCTCGGGCTCGATCGACGACATGTTCGACTTCTCGCGGTTCCACCGGCCGAACCCGCCACTGTTCCTCGATACCTCGACCGGTGAGCCGATGGCCACCTCACCGCACCACCCCTGGCACCGGCACCTCGCCGCGGTGGGTGGCTCGGGATCGTCGACCGACGGCTGGGCGCTCGGCGGGATCAGCCTCGCGCTGATTCTCGGGGTCGCGATCCCGGTGGGCTGGACGGCCAGTCGACGCCGGCATCACCCGCAGCCGATCTGATCGATCGCGCCACACCGAAGCGGCCCGGTTCGATGCGGACCGGGCCGCTTCGCGTCAGGCGACGGCCGGCGACGCAAACCACCGAAGACCACGCCGACCACCAACGCGACGGCTGCCAGGGCGGCCGGAGCGGCGAAGGGTAGCCAGTGCGAGCCGGCGGTCAGCGAGCCCGGCGTGCGCACGGTCGTGGGTGAGTACGGGTCGACCACCGCGGTGAGTACGCGGCCCGGCTCGCGCAGAACGGTGCTGCCGCCGAGAACCGTCGTACGGCGCACGCCGTCGAACGCGAACGCCACGCGACACACGTAGCCGTCGACGGTGATGCCGGTGCCGGACGCGCGGCCGTAACAGCTCGTCACCGTCACCCGCACCGGCGTGCCGTGCGCACGCAGCTCCGCATCACGCCGCTCGGCACCGACCGCACCGACGAACAGGGCGCCCGCGAGTGCGGCGAGTGACACGACGACCACCCAGACGGTGACCAGGCCGACCGTCCGGCCGTCGACGGCAAGCCCGGTCCCGCCTCGTAGGTAGCCGCGAGGCGCGGCTTCCGCGCCCACCTGCGCCGCCGGAGCCCCCGTTGCCGTGGGTGCCGCACCTGCGTCCGTGGCAACGCCCACGGGATCAGAGCGCGTCGACGCCGCGCTCACCGGTGCGAACCCGGACCAGCTCATCGACCGGCACGGACCAGACCTTGCCGTCGCCGATCTGCCCGGTCTGCGCGCTGCGCACGATCGCGTCGATCACCGCTTCGGCATCGCGGTCCTCGGAGAGCACCTCGACGCGGATCTTCGGGATGAGGTCGACGGTGTACTCGGCGCCGCGGTAGACCTCCGTATGCCCCTTCTGCCGGCCGTGACCGCGCACCTCGGACACCGTCATGCCGGTCGTTCCGATGTCGGCCAGCGCGGTACGAACGTCATCGAGCTTGAACGGCTTGATGATCGCGATGATGAGTCTCACGCTGCCCGTCCCTTGGCTCTTGCTGCCTGCCAGGCCGCGTCGTCCTCCCGCACGTGCTTGCGCCACAGCCACATCGAGATCGCGAACCAGCCGGCTCCGATCACACCCCACGCGCTCGCGTAGAGCAGCCAGCCGTTGGTCACGAACGTCAGGCACAACCCGAAGGCGACCAGTGACATCAACAGGAACGCCCGCCAGACCCAGACCGACTGGACGGACCGCGTCCCGTCGGGCAGGCGGAACGAGTGGGAGCTGCGCGGCTCAGCCATGGGTGTACTCACTCCTCGATGCTCGGCTCGGTGCGGCCAGCGCGCTTGCCAGGCCGGCGGGCGCAATGCCCTCGTCGGACGGGTAGGCCTCCTCACCGTGCACGGCGAGATCACCGAGCTCCAGCTCGGCGTCCGACATCCGCAACGAGGTGAACAGCCCGATCGCCTTCAGGATCACGAAGGTGATGAGCGCGTCCCAGACGATGATGGTCAATGCGGCACCGGCCTGCTGGAAGAACAGGTGACGGTCCCCGTAGAGCCACCCGGTCACCGCGAACGGCGCTCCGGTCGTCGTCTTCGGGTACACGACGACACTCGGGTCAGCGAAGATTCCCACCAGAAGGCCGCCGAGCAGTCCGGCCAGGCCGTGGGTGTACGCCACCCCCATGGCGTCGTCGACCCGCTTGATGATGATCGGCTGCAGATAGGTCCAGGCGAACCACACGACCAACGACGCGATCGCCGCCGAGATCATCGCGCCCAGTCCGTTCACGTAGCCGGCGCCCGGCGTGATCGCGACCAGCCCGACGATCATGCCGTTGACCGCGCCGAGCAGGGTCGGCTTCTTCTCCCTGCTGAGAAACATGTCGCACAGCACCCAGACCAAGAGGGCCGACACCGTTGCGAGGTTGGTGTTCACAACCGCAGCTGCCGCGTTGGCACTCGCGAAGTAGGGGTCGCCGCCGTTGAACCCGTTCCAGCCGAGCCAGACGATGCCGGCTCCGATCGAGATGAGCGGCAAGCTGTGTGGCACGAAACGCGCGCGGTCACGTGCCAGCCGCGGCCCGATCACCCACGCCGCGACGAAGCCGCTGGTACCGGCAGCGAGGTGGATGACGTAACCACCGGAGTAGTCGACCGCGCCCTCGTGACTCCAGTAGCCGCCACCCCACAGCAACATCGCGTTGACCGCGTAAACGAACGTCGTCCACAACGGAACGAAGATCATCCAGACCTTGACCTTGATCCGGCCGAGCACGCTGCCCAGGAACAGCAACGGCGTGATCGCAGCGAACACGAACTGGAAGTAGAACAACGCGGCGCTGGCTTGGCTGAGCGGCAGGAACGTCCCGATCGGGAGCCTGGCCTGCGACACCTCGTAGCTGCCACGAAGCGAGGTCTCCGGATGGCCGATGAAGTTGGAGAAGAAGTTCTTGAAGAAGTTCGCGCCGTACGTGTAGTGGTAGGTGTTCGCCGAGCCGCCGCCGATCGGTGAGCCGAAGCCCATCTTGTAGGCCCACAGCACCCATACGACGAGCACCGCTGAGAAGCCGGTGAAGCACATGAACATCGTGTTGACGGCCCATTTCTTCGGCACCAGCCCGCCGTACAGGCAAGCCAGGCCGGGCAGGCTCATCAGGCCGACGAACGTTGCGGCCGTCAGCTGCCAGCCGTTGCTCCCGGTGTCGAGCCACGACGGCTGGCAGGACCCTGGCGATGACGTGGTCGTGCAGGCGTTCGCAGCGCCGTGCAGCGCGGTTGCCAGCTCACCGAGCACGTGCGTCCCCCTCGAGACAGGAATGTGGCTGTGGCCGCGACCGCGCTGTCGCGATGAGGGAGAAGCTAGGCAGCTTGTGTTTCGCCGAGTTCGCCGAGTTGTTGCAGTCCGATTAACGAGCGATCGGAGGATGCCGGCGCTGGAACGAAGTCAGGTTGCGAGCGCCGGCGTGCTGACGCGAAGCCGCCGCATGCACCAGGCCGCCGGGCCGAGCGGAAGCCACACGTTGCACAGCCGGTAGGCGAAGACCGCGAGCACCGCGGTGGCGAGCGGCACGGTCATCCAGTGCATCGCGATCGGCATCAACGCCTCCGCGGCACCGGCACCCGCGAACGGCAGGCTGCGCCGAGTCAGGGCGTAGCCCGTGGCGTAACCGACGATCAGCACGGACACCGGCACGGAGTGCCGCACGACAACCAGGCAGGCGCCCAGCGCGGCGATGTCGGCCGCCCAGTACAGCGCCATGCCTCCGGCCGCGACCAGCCCGGCCCGCGACGACACGACGATCCGCAGCATCGCCGAGATCGCGTCGAGCGAGCGGCGCAGCGCGTTCCACAGCCAACCCGTCAGCGGCAGCCGGCGACGGACCAGGAACAGGATGCCGACGATGGCCGCGCCAACCGGCACCCCGACCAGCCACGAGATCAGTACGCCGCCACGGGCGGGGAAGTTCTCGACGAACAGGACGACCGCGCAGACGAAGGCGGCGGGCGCGAGCAGGCCGTACTCCAGCATGCCGAGCGTCATCACCCGGCCGCGGGCGGCCGGGACGGACAAGCCGTGCTCGCACATGACGTTCTGGTCCAGCGTGAAGCCGGCCCGCGGGGTCAGCATTCCGAAACCGGCGAGCACCGAGGCGCCGACCTGGCCGAACGACACGGTCGGGCCGCCGCGGCTGGACAACACCTCGCGATAGGCCAGCGCGTAGCCGAAATGGCTGACCGCGATGAATGCGACCGCGAGCGGCAACCAGGCCCAGTCGGCGTTGCGGGTCAGCGCCGAGATGGCACCGAACCCGGCGAACCAGCCGACCCCGGCGAACGCCGCGGCGGCAAGGGCGGCACCCACCAGGACGGTCGCGAACATCCCGGTCGGCGTGACATGGCGGTGATGACCGGCAAACCACGCGGCGAAGTTCGCGCGGACCTGCCGCAAGGTGGTGCCGCGCTGCGCCGCCATGGGAGGACTGTCCCCGGGAGCGCTCGGGTTCATGCTCATGAGCGTGTCACCACGCTCATGGCGCGTCCACCGCACGTCGCGGTTGGGCAGAAATCGGGCACCTCCGCGTTTTCGACCGGCTGCTCACTTCTCTTGACGACCCAACGCGCTAGCCGGTTTACGCCGATTGCCAAGTCCGGACCGCATCGCCCTCGGGCGCAGGGGCCGCCAGCCGCAGGCCGTCCCTCAGCGTCTCCCGCAGCTCGTCGAGCGGGAACGGGCAGGCCCAGACGTACCCCTGACCGACCGCACAGCCCGCGGCCCGCAGCCAGTTGACCTGACCGACATCCTCGACGCCCTCGGCAACGGTCTGCAGGTCGAGCCCCTTGCCGATCGCGATGATCGCTTCGGTGACTGCCGCCGCCTGCGGATCCTGCGTGACCCGGTCGACGAACGTCTTGTCGATCTTCAGTACGTCCACGTCCAGGTGGCTGAGGTAGGCGAGCGAGCTGTAGCCGGTGCCGAAGTCGTCGATCGCGATTCGTACGCCGAGCTCGCGCAGCGCGACGAGCTTCGGAGCGACGGTCTCGAAGTCGCCGAGCACCGCGCTCTCGGTGATCTCCAGGATCAGCCGGCCGGGTTTCACTCCCGAGGCCTGCACCGCCTCCGTGACGGACGAGACCAGGTCGACGCGCTCGAGCGACGCCACCGAGAGGTTCACCGACATCATCACGTCGTACCCCTCGGACTGCAGCGCCGCCGCACTGGTGCATGCCGTCGAGAGCACCCAGCGGTCGAGCGAGGTGATCAGCCGGGACTCCTCCGCCATCGGCACGAACGACGCGGGCGCAAGCAGACCACGCGTCGGATGCTGCCAGCGAACCAGCGCCTCGGCCGCGACGATTCGACCGGTATGAAGGTCGACCTCGGGCTGGTAGTAGAGCACCAGCTCGTCACCGCGCAACGCCTGCTGCAGGTCGGCGCGTAGCTGCAGCCGCTCCAACGCCTCGGTGTGCAACCGCGACTCGTACACCGCGGTTGTCGCCTTGCCGCGTTCCTTCGCCCAGTACATCGCGAGGTCCGAGTTGCGCAGGGCCTCCTCCGCGCTCACCTCACCCGGTATTGCCATCGTGATGCCGATGCTGGCGCTGATCTGCACGGTGACCGCTGCGAGCACGATCGGAGCCGCAATCGCCTCGATCAGGCGATCGGCAGCGTTCTCGGCCGCCTCGACGCCGGCATCCTCGAGCAGTACGGCGAACTCGTCGCCGCCGACCCGCGCGATGGTGTCGCCGGCCCGCAGCAGGCTTCCGATCCGCGCACCGATCTCCGCGAGCACCTCGTCGCCCGCGACGTGTCCCAGGCTGTCGTTGACCGTCTTGAAGTCGTCCAGGTCCACGAACAGCACAGCAAGGGGCTGCATGCGCTCGCCGCGGCGCTCGAGCGCGTGCGCGAGCCGGTCGGCGAACAACCGCCGGTTCGCGAGGCCGGTCAGCGCATCGTGCAGCGCCTGATGAGTGAGCTGCTGCTCGAGCATGCGTCGCTCGGTGATGTCGCGGACCGTGACGACGAGCCCGCCGACAGCGGACTCCTCGAGCAGGTTGCGGACCACGCCCTCGACGTAGATCACTTCGGACCTGGACCGGCGCACCCGTACGGTCAGCGGCTGCTCGGTGCCCGGTGACGTCGTCGTGAGCACCTGCATGAAGTGGTCGATGTCGTCGGGGTGCAGCAGATCGGTGAACCGGCTGCCCACCAGATCCTCCGGCGGTGCGCCGAGGACCGGCTCGGAGGACGGAGTGACGTAGCCGATGGTCGCCTCGGGGTCCACGACGGCGATGACGTCCGACGCGCTGCGGACGAGCGACGCGAGCCGGGTCTCGCTCTCGGCGTGTGCGGTCTGCTCGGTCAACGTGTGCTGGAGCGCACGCTGCTTGCGGACCACGCGTCGGAACCAGCCGAACCACCCGACCGACGCGAGGGCGAGCAGCACGACGTAGATGGTCTCTGCCTCGTCGTCGATGTCGCGCTGGCGCTTGGCGAGCTCCCCGCCGAGTTGGGAGTCGCGCGTCCGGACGCCGTCGAGCGCGCTGACACTCGCCGGGTGCGCGGCCAGGTTGCGGACGGCGGCATCGAGTGGTCCGAGATCCTTGGCCGCGACGCCCTGCGCGCGCAGCTCAGCGACGCTGGACGCCACCTCGGCGACCACCGGTGCGGTCGGTGTGTGAACGGCCCACAACGTTCCGACCAGCTGCGCTTGGGTGACCCGCTCGCGGTGCAGGTCGAGCGGCCGGCGATAGACGGCAGTGAGCAACACGAACTCCCCGAACACGACCGCAAGTACGGCGGTGACGGTGAGCACCGAGCGCACCCGGCGCCGCAGCTCGCTCGGTGGCATCGTCCTGCGCCTTTCGCAACCGGGGGACGTCCCCTCAGTTGTCGACCGGTCGGCCGCGATGGTTGAGGCAATGGGGGTTATTACGGACAAAGCGCCCTAATCGACCCCTTGGTGAAGCGCTGAGCACGGGTGGCTCAGCACGAGATCACGGCCTCCGCTTCGATCTCGACCCGCCACCTCGGGTCCAGCAGGCCGGCCACCACCACCATCGTCACCGCCGGGCGATGCGCCGCGAACACCTCGCCGTGCGCATCCCCGACCGCTCCGGCGTCGTCGGCAGAGGTGATGAACATCCGGGTCCGGACGACGTCGGCCGGCGCGGCGCCGGCTTCGGCCAGGGCCGCGACGATGATGTCGAGGCAGCGCCGGGCTTGCGCGCCGGCGTCATCCGGGCATGACCCGTCCGGCCAGACCGGCGCGGTGCCGGACACCACCACGCGGTCGTCCACTCGTACCGCGCGGCTGAAGCCGATCCGCGGCTCGAACGGCGACCCGGACGCGATCAGCTGACGCTCACTCACAACACCCTCGCTCTCTTCGGCGCGAGAGCATCGTAGGAGGGTCGAAGCGATCCGCCGTGAGCGCCCGAGCCGTCACCGCCGACATCCGCTCGGCGGTGAGAACAGGTCAGGACCGGTCGGACAGCGAGAGCTCGGCGGTCGGCGCGTCCGCAGCGGCGGGATCGTCCTGGGCCAGCTGGGCGGCGGACTGCCGGAAGCCGCGAACCGTCCGCGTCGGCGTCGCGATCCGGCGCGGAGCGGGACCGACACCGGCGGCCAGCAACGAGCTGTTGGGAACCGACACGGCTCCGTCATCGGTGAGCAAGGTCACGTAGGTCATGCCCATTCCGGTCACGGTGCCCACCAGCTGCCCGCCGAGCGAGCCGCTGCGGATGCAGATCGTGTCCCCGACGTTGAACGGTCGCGCGAGCAGGAGCACGACGCCGGCGAAGATGTTGCCGAGCGACTGCTGCGCGGCGATCCCGATGATCACCCCGGTCACCGCACCGCCCAACAGCAGGTGGCCGACCGGTACGGCGAACACTCCGAGCGCGGTGAGCAGGACGAGGATGTAGCCGACGATCGTCACCAGCCAGCGCAGGACGCCCGCGTGGCTCGGGCCGGTGCGCGCACCGACGACGACGTAGACCTCGCCGGCAGCCGCCCGGATGCCGACGACGGCGCTGGCGAGGAAGACCAGGCCGCCGACACCGGCAAACAGGCGTTGATGCAGATCGCCGTGGATGTTGCCCCAGATGCCGGCGACCACGAGTGCGGCGATCGCGACGGTGAGTGCAACGGTGGCACGGCCCAGTCGCGGACGCACCTCGCGCGGCGTCGTCGGAACGTCGATCGGGTCACGGGTACGGTGGAAGAACGGTTTCACTCTTGTTGTCGTACCCGGTTTCCCGGCGGGTTCAATCCTCCGAAATACGCTGCCGATGTTGCGGATCGACGTATTCGAGGTACGACGGATGCCGCCGCACGTAGTCGACGATGAACGGGCAACGCGGCGTAATCACCTTCTCCTGCGCGATCACGTCGTCGAGGGCTGCCCGGGCGAGCGCGGAGCCGATGCCGTGGCCCTCGAACTTCGGATAGACCTCGGCGTGGGTGAACACGACCTGCTCGCCGACGAGGTCGTAGGTGGTGAGGCCGGCCAGCTCACCGTCGACGTGTACTTCGTAGCGGCGGGCCGCGGCGTTGTTCGTCACCTCGATCTGCGGTCCCGTGGCATCGGTCATCCCACGATCATCCGTCATCCGCGTCGGACCGGCTCGACGCCGGCGCGGTGAGCGGCGGCGCGGTCGCGCCTCCTGCGGGCGGCGGCAGCGCAGCAGCGGTCCGCCGTGGCCGTTTCGGGTTACGAATCGCGACGGCCCCGATCGCGGCACCACCGGCACACATCAGCGCGACGATGACGCTCGAGATCCGGTAGCCGTGGGCGAAGACCGCGGGGTGCAGGTACGCGTCACCGGTGAGGCCGGACGCGACGGGTATCACGGCGACCGCGAACAGCCCGGCGGCTCGGGCGACGTCGTTGTTGACGGCAGAGGCCAGCCCGGCGTGCTCGCCGGGCGCAGAGCTCATCGCGGTGGCCGTCAGCGGCGCGACCGTGATCACCAGCCCGCAGCCGAGCAGGAAGGTGCCGGGCAACACGCCGGTCCAGTACGAGTGGTCGTCGGTCAGCCGCGCCAGCAGCAGCAGGCCGACTCCGAGCACGAACGGCCCGGCCGACATCTGCAGCCGGGGACCGATCCGGGCGGCGATCCGACCCGAGGCGGCGGAGAACAGCAACATCAGTGCCGTCACCGGCAGCAGTGTCAGTCCGGCATCAAGCGGCGTGTAACCCGCGACCTGCTGGAGCGCTACCGGTAGCAGGAACAGCGAGCCGCCCAGCGCGCCATACATCAGGAAGGTCACCGCGTTGGTCGCCGCGAACTGGCGCGCGACGAACATCGATGGTGGGAGCATCGGCGCCGACGAGCGCCGCTCGACGACAACGAACGTGACCGTGCTCACGGCGCCGACCGCGAGACAGCTGAGCACGACGGGAGCGGTCCAGCCGTCGCTCGACGCCTCGATCAACGCGTAGATCAACGTCGACAGCGCGATGATCGCAAGCGCGGCGCCTGGTACGTCGATCCTTCCGCTCGCGCTGCTGTCGGTCGACTCGGGTACGTGGCGCCGGGTGATCTCGAGAACCGCAGCGGCAACCGGCAGGTTGATCAGGAAGACCAGCCGCCATGACCCGATCGCGAGCAGGTAACCGCCGACCAACGGCCCGGCAGCGCTCGCGAGTCCGCCGAGTCCCGACCAAGCGCCGATCGCACGTGATCGGTCGTCCGGCACGAAGGCGCTCTGCAGGATGGCCAGGCTGCCGGGTGTCAGCAGTGCAGCGCCGACGCCTTGCAGGGCGCGCGCCGCGATCAGGGTGCCGGCGGTCGGTGCGATCGCGCACGCCGCGGAGGCAACCGCGAACCACGCAACCCCGATCGCGAACACCCGCCGCCGCCCGTACCGATCGCCGAGAGTGCCGCCCAGCAAGAGAAATGCGGCGAGGGTCAAGGTGTAGCCGGTGACCACCCACTGCAGGGCCGAAACGCCGACGTGGAAGTTCTTGCCGATCCGGGGCAGCGCGATCGCGACTACCGTCGAGTCGAGCAACGCGAGGCCGGAACCGAGCACGGTCGCGGCCACGACCCACCGGCCCCGGGCGCTCTGATAGAACAGGCCGGGCTGGTCGCGATCCGGATCCCCCTGAGTCATCTCCCTCATCCTGCCGCCTGCCCGGCTGCGCATAACGGGGCAAAAACATTTAGTACAGTCAAGACGTGCCAAGCGATCTCGAACGGCGCCGGCTGGCGATCGCCGCGGCGCTGCGCGCGGTCATGGCCGAGCCGCTCCCTGCCCGGGTGAGCGCCCCGCCGGCGGCGCCCGCTGCGGTCGAGACCGCCGCGACTGACCAGGGCAACGAGCCGGAGCCGGCGGACGAGCCGACGCAGGGCTCGGACTCGGATGCCGAGCCGGCCCAGGACGGCTGGGACAGCGAATGGGATCGCGCCTGGGACGAGGAGGACTTCGACGAGTCCGATCGGGTCCCCGTTCCGCCGCTCGAGGTGGCCGGCGGCCTGTCCCGCCAGGCATCGATGGCTTTGTTCGGACACGCCTGACCGGTCACGCCAGCGCGGCGTGCATCTCCCAGACCAGCACCTCCGCCGGCTCTGGTGCGGTCAGGCGCTGACCACCGGTAGCGGTGAAGCGCACGGCGTCGCCCTCGCGGAGCCGGCCGGCGCCCTCGAGGTCGACCGATCCGGCCGCGACGAACAGGTGAAGGTACGGCGCCTCCGGCAGGGTCACCGACTCGCCCGCTGACAACCGGGAGGCATACAGCGCGGCGTCCCGGTTGCCGATCCGGATCGCCGCCTCGCCGTCGTGCTTTGCCATTCCCGAAGCGACCGGCACGAGCGCGCCCCGCAACCTTGCGTCCTCGATCTCGAGCTGCTCGTACCCCGGCGTGCGGCCGGTGCCATCCGGCACCACCCACATCTGCACGAAGTGGACCGGGTCACGATGCTCGGCGTCGCCCGACATCCGCCACGAGTCGTTCTTCTCGGAATGCAGAATCCCGCTGCCGGCACTCATCCGCTGCGCGAGGCCGGGATAGATCACGCCGGAGTGACCGGTTGAGTCCTGATGAACCAGCGAGCCGCGCAGCACCCAGGTCACGATCTCCATGTCCCGATGTGGGTGCGTCTCGAAGCCGGTCCCGGGCTGGACGACGTCGTCGTTGTTGACCAGCAGCAGTCCGTGGTGCGTGTTGTGCGGGTCATAGTGCGGCCCGAACGAGAACGAGTGCTTCGAGTCGAGCCAGGAGATCGCCGTGGCGTCGCGCTCGTCAGATCTCCTAATGTCCACCGTCGGGGTCGTCATGCCCGGCTCAACCCGATCCCGCGTGCGCGTGTTCCCGTCCCGATCGGTCGAGCGGCTAGGCCGGGTCGATCAGCACGCCGGGGTTGAGCAGACCGGCCGGATCGAGCGCCGTTTTGATCGCCTGCATGGATGCGAGCTCGGCCTCGGACCGGGACAACGACAGCCAGGCACGCTTCGCCCGGCCGACGCCGTGCTCGGCGCTGATGGACCCGCCGTACGACGCCACCAGCCTGAGCACCACGTCCGTGGCCGCCTCGTCCTGCGCGAGCGCGTCAAGCACATTGACGTGCAGGTTGCCCTCGTTGACATGCCCGTAGAAGACCGTGCGCGCCTCGGGCACGACGCTTTCGACGGCCGCGGGGAGCGCGGCGCAGAACTCGGCGAGGGCCGAGAGCGGGACGGCGACGTCGAGCTTCACCGGAACGCCCTGCGCACTGACGGACTCGGTGTGCAGCTCGCGGTAGCTCCATAGCGCATGCCGACCGGACGGGTCGCTCGCGGCCACGGCGTCGAGCACCAGATCACCCGCCGCTTCCAGCATGGACACCAGCGCATCGGTCGGGTCGGCGTGGTCAGCGCATTCGAGCAGGACGTAGGCCGGATACGGCTCGGAAAACGGCGCGGCGAGACCGGCATGCGCGCGGACCAGCGCCAGGCCTTCGGCGAAGAACAGCTCGGCGGCATCGAGCGTCGGAAGCCGGCGAGCCGCCTGCACCAGAGTGACCGCTTCCGCGACGCCGGCAACCGCCACCAACGCGACCGTCCGTGCGGGCAGCAGCGGAACGAGCCGTAGCCGCACGCGGGTGATGACACCCAGCGTGCCCTCCGACCCGGTCAACAGCGACACCAGGTCGTAGCCGGTGTTGTCCTTGGGCAGGCCGACCAGCCGGCTCAGCACCGAACCATCGGCGAGCACCGCTTCGACTCCCGCGACCTGCGCCCGCATGGTGCCGTAGCGCAGGACGCGCTCACCGCCCGCGTTCGTCGCAACCATGCCGCCGATCGTGCAGGACTCGCGGGCGGCGAAGTCGACGCCGACATCGAGGTCATGGGAGCGCGCGACCCTCTGCACATCGCAGAGCCGAGCGCCGGCGCCGACCGTCACCTGTGCGGCGACCGGGTCGACCGGCTCGATCTCGGCGAGGCGCAGCAGGCTCAACACGATGCCGCCGTCCACCGGCACCGAAGCGCCGACCAGCCCAGTGTTGCCGCCCTGCACGCACAGTGCGGCGCCCGCACGCCCGCACGCGCGAACGATGCCAGCAACTTCGGCCGTCGTACCAGGACGGACGACGCAGGCGGCTCGGCCGTGGAAGCGCCCGGTCCAGTCGGTGTCGTACGACGCGAGCCGGTCGGGATCGTCGATGAGGTGTGCCGGGCCGACGAGTCCCCGCAGCTCGTCGAGCAATGTCGCGCTCGCCTGCGCGCTCACGACAACACGCGCAACCGAACGGTTTCCGGCATCGCCGCGAGTGCTTGCGCCGCGGTCGGCGGGTAGTCGATCGCGACGTCGGTGATCACGTAACCCAGCTCGCCGCGGGTGGCGAGCAGCTGGGCCTCGATGTTGACCTTGTGCTCGGCGAGCACGCCGTCGATCGTTGCGAGCACCCCGGGCACGTTCTGATGCAGAAGCGCGATCCGATGCGCATCCGGCCGCTCGGGCAGTTGCAGATGCGGCAGGTTGACGCTCATCGTCGAGCCACCTTCGACGAGATAGTCACGCAACTTGCCCGCGACGTACTCACCGATGTCCTGCTGCGCCTCCTCGGTCGACCCACCGATGTGCGGGGTGAGGATGACGTTGCGGACGCCGCGCAGCTCCGAGACGAACTCCTCGCCGCGAGCCTTCGGCTCGGCCGGAAACACGTCGATCGCTGCCCCGGCCAGATGGCCGGACTCGAGGTGCCTGCGCAGCGACCCGTGGTCGACGACGAAACCGCGGGACAGATTCAGGAACAGCGCACCGTCGCGCATCCGCGCGAACTGCTCCTCACCGAACAGGTCAGCGTTGCTCGGTCGACCATCGACGTGCAGCGTGACGATGTCGACGGTCGACAGCAGCTGGTCGAGGCTGTCGCACGCGCGCGCGTTGCCCAGCGCGAGCTTGTCGACGGTGTCGTAGAAGAAGACCGACATCCCGAGCGACTCGGCGAGCACCGATAGCTGAGCGCCGATGTTGCCGTAGCCGACGATTCCCAGCCGGCGGCCACGGATCTCGTGCGCACCGCTCGCCGACTTGTCCCACACGCCGGCATGCAGGTCGGCGCTCTTGTCGGTGAGCCGGCGGGTCAGAGCGATGATCTCGGCGATCGCGAGCTCGACCACGCTGCGAGTGTTCGAGAACGGTGCGTTGAAGACCGCGATGCCGCGCTCCGACGCGGCTTTGAGATCGATCTGGTTGGTGCCGATGCAGAACGCACCGACCGCCAGCAGGTCCGGCGCAGCATCGATGACCGCCGCACTCACCTCGGTCTTCGACCGAATACCCAACAGATGTACGCCGCCGAGCCGTCCGGCCAGCTCCTCGGGATCGAGCGCGCCGGCGACCTGGTCGACCGCAACTCCGGCGGCTTCGAGCACAGGGACCGCATCGGGGTGCACGCTTTCGAGCAGGAGCGCGCGAACGCCTTCGGGCAGGGAACTTGGGCTCACCGAACGCCTCTGATCAGGATGAACGGCCGCGGACCGGCGGTCCCAGTGTACGGAGCGGCCCACCCGGTCGAACCGGACAGCCGGTCCTGACGAATACCTCAGATATGGGAGGCCTGAGCCGCGACGCGAAGCGGAATCTGCGCCACAGTGGTGGCATGTCGGCGACCTCGCTCGAGGATGCCGAGTTGCTCCAAGCGGTCAACCGCGGGGACGATCGCGCGCTGGAGGCGCTCTACCGGCGTTACGGCGGTGCGTGCTTCGCCCTGGCCCGCCGCATCCTCGATGACCGTCAGCTGGCGGAGGACGTGGTCCAGCAGGTGTTCACCGCGCTGTGGAAGGGCACCGGCTACGACCCGGCACGCGGCGCAGTCAGCACCTGGCTGATGTCCGTCACGCACCACAAGTCGATCGACGTTCTCAGACGCGAGGCGCCGCGCCGCAAACGACTCGCCTCGGAACAGGCTCTGCTCGAAGTGGCGGTCGCCGGTCCCGGCCCGGATGAAGAGGCCTGGATGCGCCTGCGTGCCCAGCGCACCCGCGACTCGCTGAAGTCGCTGCCTCCGGAGCAACGGGAGATCCTGCTGCTTGCCTACTACGGCGGCTACACCCAGGCCGAGATAGCCGGCCTGACCGGCCTTCCGCTCGGCACCGTGAAAAGCCGGACGCTCGCGGCGATGCGCAAGC
>DATJSI010000100.1 GCA_035504215.1 Mycobacteriales bacterium | reverse complement strand
TCCACCGGACCCGCTCGGTCCGCCGGACCCGCTCGATCCGTTCGATCCGATCGGTCCGCCGGACCCCTTCGATTCGCCGGATCCGTTCGATCCGGTCGACCCCGCCGACCCGCTCGGAGAACCGCCGCCGCTCACCGAGGACGAGTACTCCGAGGTGCTCGCTGCTCTCGACCACGGCTTCGGCAGCTACGCGGCCCGGGTGTACGACGTGCTCCGCCGAGCCGAGCTGGTGGGTTGAGCGAGCGCGGACCCATGGCGTTCACCTACGACGCCGGCGCCTCGTGCTGTCGATCAGGACCTGCACTCCGTCGAGGATGCGGTCGAGACCGAACGCGTACTCCTCGGCCTCCGGCGTACCCGACGGGGATGCTCCGACCGACTCCGACCAGGCGAGCCGATACAGCCGGGGATAGGTCGCCTCATCGACCAGGGTTCGTAGCAGCGATTCGAAGCTCCACTGCGCGGGCGGTGCTGCGCCCGCAGCCTCGGCCGATGCCTGCGCCGCCGCGCGCGCAGCGTCGTGGGCCATCCGCGCCTCGCTGAGCGTGTACGAGCTGATCAAGCCGATGACGCGAATCTTGTCGGCGTCGTCGAGCCCGGTCCGGTCGAGCGTCTCGAGCCCGCGCTCGACGAAGGTGAGCGAGTTGGGGGCGAGTGGCGGGGCAGCCATCGGCATCTGCGTGATCCACGGGTGCCGGTCGAGCATCTCGCGTTGCACCATCGCCCACGCGCGAAGACGTGCGCGCCAACCACGCCCCGGCAGCACGAGCGCCTCGGCACCCTGGGCGCTTGCATTCCACATCAGCTGAAGCAGCTCTGCCTTGCTCGAGACGTAGCGATACAGCGACATCGTCGTGAAGCCGAGCTCGCCCGCGACCCGCGCCATCGACACCGCATCCAGGCCTTCGGAGTCCGCAATCCCGACCGCGGCAGCCACGATCGCGTCGAGCGTCAGTCCCGGTCGAGGCCCTCGGCTGCCGCGCTCGCGACGTCCCCAGAGCAGGTCAAGCCCCGGCGGCAGCGGTGGCTGCGGCTCGGTACTCGGCGGATCGTCGTTGCCCGGCGGTTCGGTCGTTGGCATAACACGTTGACTATAACTGCGTGTCGCGCATACAGTTCCGTCTATGAGATACACAGTTACTGCTCATGGGATCTCCAAGTCCTTCGGCAACCAGCTCGTCCTTGATCGGATCGACCTGTCCATCCCGACCGGTTCTGTCCTGGCTTTGCTCGGGCCCAATGGAGCAGGCAAGACGACGATGGTGCGGGTGCTCGCGACGCTGATCCCGCCGGATGCGGGCTCGGCGACCATCGCCGGCCACGATCTGCTCGACGATCCGATCGGCGTCAAGCGCGCGATCAGTCTCACCGGTCAGTACGCCGCGGTGGACGATCTGCTCACCGGGTCGGAGAACCTGGAGCTGATGGCGCGGCTGCGGCGACTCCCGCGCAAGGCCGCGCGGGCTCGTGCCGAGGAGCTCCTGGCGGCCTTCGGGCTGAGCGATGCACGGAGCCGGCGAGTGTCGACCTACTCCGGCGGCATGCGGCGCCGGCTCGACCTTGCGATCAGCATGATCGAGCGGCCCCAGCTGCTGGTGCTCGATGAGCCGTCGACGGGTCTCGACCCGACCAGCCGCGAGCAGCTGTGGGCCACGGTGCGTTCGCTCGTCGACGAGGGTGTGACCATCCTGCTCACGACTCAGTACCTCGAGGAGGCCGACCGCCTGGCCGACGCGATCCTCGTGATCGATCACGGGCGGGTTGTGGCGCGCGGCTCGGCCGAGGAGCTCAAGGCAGGCGTGGGCGATGACGTGCTGCGCCTGGAGTTCGCCGATGTCGCGGCCTGCCGCGCAGCAGGGCGCCTGCTGGGAGTGATCCGCAACGACGAGGCAGCGCACCGGCTCGATGTCCGCACCGATGGGTCGTCCAACGATGTGCTGAAGATCCTCGGTCGGTTGGCCGAAGCCGGCATTGATGCGCGTCGCGTCACGGTGAAGCGGCCCAACCTCGATGACGTGTTCCGATCCTTGACCGGAACGCCCCACGACGACAAGAAGCTGGAGGTTGCGTAATGTCCGCCGCCCATCTGGTCTCCGACGTGGAGGTCATGACACTGCGCTGCATCAAGCGTTCGTTGCGCAATCCGGAAGCCTTTTTCACCGCCTTGATGCTGCCGGTGGTGCTGATGCTGCTGTTCGTCTACGTCTTCGGTGGCGATCTCAACACCGGCGGCAAGTACGTCGACTACGTCGTACCCGGGCTGATCGTGCTGTGCGCCGGGTTCGGCGCGGGCACGACCGCCGTCGCCGTGGCGACCGACATGAGCAACGGCATCATCGACCGGATCCGATCGATGCCGGTCCTGGGGGCCACCTTGCTGGCCGGGCACATCATCGCGAGCCTGGCGCGCAACCTGCTGGCCACCGCGCTGGTGATCGGCGTCGGGCTCGGCCTCGGCTGGCGGCCGAGCGGGTCCGTGCTCGACTGGGTTGCTGCGGCCGGCGTCATCGTGCTGTTCGTCCTTGCCTTGTCCTGGCTGGCGGCGGGGGCCGGGTTGCTCGCGGGTGATGCCGAGGCGGCGACCTCGATGTCGATGGTTCTGATGTTCATCCCGTACGTGAGCACGGCCTTCGTACCGGCGCACACGATGCCCCGCGTGCTGGCCGATTTCGCTCGCTACCAGCCCTTCACCCCGATCATCGAAACCATGCGCGGGCTCTGGATGGGGCACACCTCGACGGGCGCGTCGGTGGCTCACGAAGCCGTCCTCGCAGTCGTCTACTGCGTCGCGATTCTCGTGGTCGCATCAGTTGCGGCAAGCTGGTTGTTCCGGCACCGCACCGCACATTAGGCCGTCGGCGTGATCGGCGACGACACGCTGGGTTGCTGCCGATCACGTGCCCGGCCAACGGCGGTCGGTCGGGGACACTGGCCGCGTGCTGATCTTCCTTGCGAAGTTCTTCAGCGTCCGGGTGCGGCGCCACATCACGGTGTTGTTCGCCGCGTTCGTCGTGGTGGTGCTCGGCGGCGCCGGCGTGTTCGCCGCGACCCAGGGGATCGGCTACGGCAGCGCGCTGTACTGGGCTGTCACGACGGCGACCACGGTCGGGTACGGCGACATCTCGCCGCACAACACCTCGGGCCGCATTGTCGCGTCGGTCGTCATGCTGACCGCGATTCCGTTGCTCGGTGCGATCTTCGCGGTCGTCACGAGTGCGTCGGTCTCCGCAGGAATCCGGAGGTTCATGCAGATGGAACATCACTTCCCGGCCGGCGTGTATCGAATCGTCGTCGGTAACCATCCGACCGTTCCGGCGATCGTGCGCGAGCTGGACGAGGCCGACGTGGATGTCGTGGTGATCACCGACCTCGATGTCGGGTCGGTCCCGGACGACGTCCACGTCATTCACGGTGCGATGACCGACCCCGGGGTGATCGAGCGCAGCCGCCCGTCCGGAGCGGACCACATCCTCGTCACCGCGCAGACGGACGGCGACGTCCTTGTCAGCGCCGTACTGCTGCGCCGGGCGGCGCCCGACGTTCCGATGACCGCGCTGACGAACTCCAACACTGTCAGGGAAGCGCTCGAGGCACTCGGCGTCCAGCAGACGCTGTCGGTGGACGCGATGGTCGCGCACACCCTGGCCAAGACACTGGAGACGCCGCACGCCGGTCCTTTGGTCGAGCAGCTGATGGACTCCGACGACCACGCTCTGGTTGAGATCGACGCCGCACCGGACGCGGTCGGCAAGGCCCTCAGCGCCGTGCGCCGCGATCACGACGGCCTTGTGCTCGCCCTCGTGCACGAAGGAAAGGTCGATCTCGGCATCGGGACCGATCCCGTGCTGGCGAGTGGCGATCGGTTGCTGCTGGCGACCCAGCGGACGGCTGCGCGGTAGGAACGCTCGACCCGCTGCCCGAAGGCTAGGTAGTTCATAGGTATGCCTGATCGCGACCGGATCGTGACCGGCAAGTGTCACCCCCGCGCGCAAGACTGGGGCCGCTCCGGGCCGCCACGGCGTCCCGGCAAGCGGCTCGCGCGGGCAACCGAGGAGGCGAAGTGAGCGGAGTACGACTGCTGGTGGGGACGGCGAAGGGTGGGTTCGTCCTCACCGCGGACGGTAGCCGGGATGACTGGGACGTCAGCGGCCCGCACTTCGGCGGGTGGGAGATCTACCACATGGCCGGCAGCCCGGCCGATCCCGACCGCATCTACGCGTCGCAGTCCACCGGCTGGTTCGGCCAGCTGCTGCAGCGCTCGAACGACGGCGGCAAGACCTGGGAAGCGGTGGGCAACCAGTTCAGCTACGAAGGGACACCGGGCACGCACCAGTGGTACGACGGCACGCCGCACCCGTGGGAGTTCGCTCGGGTCTGGCACCTCGAGCCGTCGGCGACCGATCCGGACACCGTCTACGCGGGAGCCGAGGATGCCGCGCTGTTCAAGACGACGGATGGTGGGGCGAGCTGGAAGGAGCTGTCGGCACTGCGGACGCATCGCACCGGTCCGGACTGGCAGCCCGGCGCGGGCGGCATGTGCGTGCACACCGTGCTGATCGACCCGCGAGACGCCGA
Organism: Mycobacteriales bacterium; assembly: GCA_035504215.1. Classification (NCBI taxonomy): domain Bacteria; kingdom Bacillati; phylum Actinomycetota; class Actinomycetes; order Mycobacteriales; species Mycobacteriales bacterium. The sequence goes on along the minus strand of DATJSI010000100.1, from coordinate 15,951 downwards.
CCGGCTGCACGTCGCGATCTCGGCGGCCGGTGCGTTCCGCAGCGACGACGCGGGCGCGAGCTGGCAGCCGATCAACAAGGGTCTGCGCTCCGCCGGCATCCCGGACGAGGACGCCGAGGTCGGCCACTGCGTCCACCGGATCACCCGGCACCCGGACCGGCCGGACACGTTGTTCATGCAGAAGCACTGGGACGTCATGCGCAGCGACGACCGCGGCGACTCGTGGCGCGAGATCAGCGGCGACCTGCCCACCGACTTCGGCTTCCCGATCGCGGTCCACGCGCACGAGCCGGACACGGTCTACGTCGTACCGATCACCAGCGACTCGCTGCACTACCCGCCGGAGGGCCAGCTGCGCGTCTACCGCAGCCAGGTCGGCGGCGAGGACTGGGAGCCGCTCAGCAAAGGGCTGCCGCAGCAGGACTGCTATGTCAACGTCCTGCGGGACGCGATGGCGGTCGACTCTCTCGACCCGTGCGGGCTGTACTTCGGCACCACCGGTGGCCAGGTCTACGGCTCGGCCGACGCCGGCGACAGCTGGCAACCGATCATCAGCAACCTCCCGCGCGTGCTCTCGGTGGAAGTTCAGACCCTGACGTGATCCGGGTCGTGCTGCCCTACCATCTGCGCAACCTCGCGGGAGTCGGATCCGAGATCACGGTCGAGGTGGGCGACCCGCCGACCCAACAGGCGGTGATCGACGCGCTGGAGGCTTCCTACCCGGCGCTGTCCGGCACGATCCGGGACCCGGCGACGATGCGACGCCGGCCGTTCATCCGGTTCTTCGCCTGCGAGGAGGACCTCTCGCACGAGCCACCGGACGCGCCGCTGCCGGCGGCGGTCGCGAGCGGCGCCGAGCCGTTCTACGTGATCGGCGCGATGGCGGGCGGCTGACGGCGACGCCGGTAGGGTCGCGTCGAGCCGGCTGCGGTGCCGGAGTCGGCAGCGGGAGGTCCGGTGACCGCGACCGCTCGCAGCAAGGCCGCGAGCGCCGCGATCCTGCTCGCCTGGTGTCTGCTCGCGATCGGCGACAGTGCGCACGCCGGCTACTACAGCACTGCCGGACTCGCCTGCATCGTGGTCGGCTTCGCGCTGACCGTGGTCGTGGCCGGTAGCGGCGCGCGGCTCGAGATCCCCGACCGGCGGTTGCTCGCCGTGCCCCTGCTGGTGTGTGTCGTGGAAGCGGTCGTCGCGCCGTCCAAGGCGTTCCTCTACATCCATGGCGGCGACCTGCTCGCGATCCACCTGTTGAGCGTTGCGGCCACCGCGGGCGCAACGCTTGCGCTGCTCGTGCCCGAGCGGTGGCAGCGCGCCGCTTGGTACGCGGTCGTGGCGCTCGCCGCCGCCGCCGGCATCGTGACCATCGTCCTGATCAATGACCCGAACATCGACGTGTGGGACCTGTTGCAGCAGTCGAGCACCGGCCTGTTGCACGGCGACGACCTGTATCGCCAGCACTGGCTGCACAGCACGGGGCTGCAGAACGTCTACCCGTACCTTCCGGCCAGCACGCTGCTGCTCGCGCCGTTCCGCTGGGTCACCGGAGACGTGCGGTTCGGCCTGCTGGCCGCGTCCGTGGTGTCGGCGCTGGTGCTCCGTCGTTACGGCACCGCCCGCTCGTCCATGCTGGCCGCGTTGCTGATCGTCATGCCGGACTGGGTCTACCTCATCAACCGGTCCTGGACCGAGCCGCTGCTGGTGCTCCTGCTCGCGGCCGCAGTCCTCGCGGTCGACCGTGATCGCCAAGGCTGGGCGATGGTCGCCCTTGCCCTCGCGCTGGCCAGCAAGCAGCCGATCGTGCTGCTCGTGCCGGTGTTTGCCATCTGGCCGTCGTTCGGGCTGCGCCGCACGATCGGCTCGGCGCTGATCGCGTTTGCGATCGTCCTGCCCTGGCTGATCGCCGGGCCACGCGACCTGTGGCATGACGCGGTGCACGCGCAGCTCGCGCTCGCCGCCAAGACCAAGGCGCTGAACGTCTCGGCGCTGCTGCTGCAGCACGGGCACAAGGTCGGCTTCTGGCTGCTGGCAGCGACACTGCTGGCGAGCTATGCGGTCATTGCCGCTCGCGTTCCACGCACTTCGTCAGGGCTGGCGCTGTCCTGCGCCGTCGTGATGTGGGCCTACGACCTCGCGAACACGCAGACCTTCTTCAACCACTACGTGTTGCCGCTCGGGCTGCTGGTCGTTGCTCTCGGGACGACCGGCGCACCTCGACCGGTGCCGGCGCCCGCTGCGACCGGCTTGCGGCCCGAGGAGTCCTCTTCGTGATAGTCCTCTTCGACGTTGACCGCCCATACGTCGTGTGAGGTGCCGTTGACCAGGTTGTCGACGGACAGCATCGCGGTCATCATCGAGTGGTCCTGATTGTTGTACTTGTGCATGCCGTTGCGGCCGACCGGGTAGACGTTCGGCACCTCGGCGGCGATCCACTCGCGAATCACGTCGACCGCGTCGCTGTAGCCCTCGTCGTAGACCGGGTAGGCCTTGGGCATCCGCACGACGTACGACGCCTCGACCTGGCCGTTGCCGACCAGCCCGAGCTCGATCAGCTCCTTCTCGGCGAGGATCGCAAGGTCGTCGTCGCGCATGGTCCAGAGCTCGTCGCCTTCGAAGACGAAGTACTCGAGGCCGAGGCAGGTGCGACCGTCCTTCACCAGGTACGGCGACCACGAGCCGAAGTTCTGGATCCGTCCGACCTTCACGTCGGGGGAGTGGATGTAGATCCAGTTGTCGGGGAAGCTCGCCGACTCCGGCACGACCAGCGCGACCGTGAGGAAGTCCCGGTGCGACAGCCGGTGGGCGGCGGCACGAACCCGGTCCGGCGCGGGCGGGTCCATCGCGAGCACCAGCGCGGGCAACGGCATCGAGCTGATGACGGCGGTCGCCGGCGTCGTCGTCGACACACCGTCGCGGTCGCTTGTCACGACCGCGGTCGCGCCGGTCTCGTCACGCTTCACCGCGGTGACCGCGGTCGTCATCTCGACCGTGCCGCCACCGGCCCGGACCAGCTCGGTGCAGCGCTCCCACATCATCCCGGGCCCGAGCTTCGGGTACTGGAACTCCTCGATCAAGGTTGTGATCTCGGTCTGGTTGCGCCGGGGGAGCAACGAGTTGAGCACCGCATTGAACAGCGAAAGGTTCTTGATCCGCTGTGCCGCCCAGTCCGAGGCGATCTCGCTCGCGGGCACGCCCCAGACCTTCTCGTTGTAGGTCTTGAAGAAGGTGCGGTAGAGCCGCCAGCCGAATCGTGCCGCGACCCAGCCTTCGAGGGTTGACTGGTCCTTCGGCGGGTGGATGCGGACCCAGATGTAGGACAGCACGCACTTGACCGCCTCGACGATGCCGAGGTTCTTCAGCGCGTTCGAGGCCTTCAGCGGGTAGTCGAACAGCTTGTTGTCGTAGTAGATCCGGCTCATCCGGGGGCGCAGCAGGAACTCGCCCTCGGGCAGGATCTCGTGCCAGAGATCCTCGACCGCGCCGACCTTCGTGAAGAACCGGTGCCCGCCGATGTCGAAGCGCCAGCCGTCGCGTTCGACCGTGCGGCTGATCCCGCCGACGACGTCGTCGGACTCGAACACGGTGACCGGGCGACCGGCCTTGACCAGCGCATAGGCTGCGGTCAGGCCGGCCGGGCCGGCTCCGATGACAGCAACCTGCTCGTCCTGCCGCGACACCGAACTCCTCCGGGTTACTCGCGCATCCATGACGCGGCTCCGGCCGGAGCCCCACGTGTCGATGATGGCGGTCATCCCATCGTAAGGTGCCCACCCCGCGCGCGGCCAACCCGACGAAGATCGACACGGCGGCGATATCGTCAGTCCCTGCTGGCCCGGCGGCGCGGAAAGCGGCGCCCTTTTACGACGATCGGGACGACCCACGTTGCTCAGGCGCCCACCCGATCTTCGCCCGATGACTGTCGGCGGCGGGCGGTCGCGGTCGGCGTACTGGCTCCCCGGCTGGCCGCTGATGCTGCTCGGTTCGCTTGCGCTCGGGGCCATCTCGCTGCTCGTGCTGCCGCGCAGCATCGCGTACGACCCCTGGTCATGGCTGATCTGGGGCCGGGAGATCATCCATCTCCACCTGGACACCCGCCTTGCGGCAACCTCGGTGAAGCCGCTGGCAATCGCGTTCGACACCGTGTTCGCGCTGTTCGGAACGTCGGCCGCGCCCGCGCTGTGGCTGGTGGTCGCTCGAGCGGCGACCGTGCTCTCGCTGGTGCTCGCCTACCGCCTGGCGGCACGGCTCGGCGGTCCGGCCGCCGGGCTGGTGGCCGCGATCGGGCTGGCCGCGTCCAACCAGTTCCTCGCCTACCTGCTCGTCCAGGGCATGTCCGAGCCGATGGCGGCCGCCGCCGTACTGGCTGCGATCGACTTGTACGTCGACGGACGCCGCCGGTGGGCGTTGGTCGCCTTGCTGGCGGCCGCGTGGCTGCGGCCGGAAGCCTGGCCGTTCCTGATCTGCTACCTGCTGTGGTTGGCGTGGCCGGGTTCGTGGCTGCGGCGCTGGATCGCCCTTGCGGTCGGCATGTTCGTGCCGTTCTCCTGGTTCCTCATCGACTGGTTCGGTGCGCGTCAGTTCAACCGGTCGGCCAACGCGGCCAGTCACCAGAGCCAGGGCGGCCCGCTGTTGAGCCGCGAGCCCGGTCTCGCGACCGTGCGCGAGACGTGGAAGCTGCTCTCGGCACCGGTCGAGATCCTCTTCGTCATCGGCTTCCTGGTCGCGGTGTGGATGTGGTGGCGCGACGCGCGCTCGAACGCGTCGGTCTGGCTCGGCCTCGGCGCGCTCGGCTGGCTCGTCGTCGACGCGGTCCTTGCGCAGGGCCATTTCGCCACTGGTGCTCCGCGCTATTTGCTGCCCGGCGACGCGCTCGCGTGCGTGGTCGTCGGCGTCTTCGTGTCGGACCTGCTGCGGTGGGTGCGGCACTCGCGGCTGGGCAGCCGAGACGCTCTCGCTGCCGCGGGCCTGGTCTGCGTCGTGCTCGCGCTCTGGCTGCTCCCGCGCGCGATCACGCTCGGTCGCCAGGTGCGCACCGGCGTCCACAGCGGCCGGCTCGCGGTGCGACTCGAGAACGCGCTGCCGCGCGCGATCGCACTTGCGGGCGGGCGGGCTGCGATCGAGCGCTGCGGTCCGGTCAACACCCAGCGGTTCCAGGTGCCACTGGTCGCCTGGCATCTCGACGTACCGGTGGGCACGATCGGGATCGTTCCGACACCGACTGGCACCGTGTTCCAGATCAGCCGGGCACCACGGGTGCTAGAGAACGAGCGCTCGAGCTACCACTACCGCGGCGTCGTCGGCCCGGCGGTCGCTCAGTGGACGGTGCTCAGCACCTGCGCTCCGCCCCCCGCCGGCTGAGCCCTGGTGCGCATGGCCCATAGGTGGGGTCATCGGCCCACCAATGGCCCATGCGTGGGGCTATAGCCCCACCAATGGGCCATGCGTACGAGCGAGGGGGTTACTTGACGGGGAACTCGTCGACCGCGTACTTCTCGAACGCGCCGTGGGGCAGCAGTGCCTGGTTCGGTACGCCGCGAGCGGCGGTGAAGGACGACAGCAGGCTCGAGCAGCCACCGGCGAGGGTGTTGTAACCCTCCTGGTAGATCAGCCAGACCCGGTGACCGGCGGCTCGTTTGAGCGCGGTCCGGGCGAAGGCGATCGGGTTGGCGGTCTCGTTGCGGTGCGCGTAGTTGACCCAGTCGACCATCGCCGCCGACCCGAACGTCGGGTAGACGACCTGGGTGCCTTCGTGCGGAGCCAGCCGGTTGACCGCCGGCCCGAGCTGGTCCGGGCAGAACACGACGAGGTCGTGCGGGTTCGCCGCCTTCAGGATGGTCGCGACCTGACCGGCTTGGGTTCGGAGCTGGCCGGGGATCAGAGCCGCGCTCGCAAGACTGAGCGCAACGACGATCGCGAGGACCGGCGTGCGGTAGTTGATCGGCAACGCCGCGATGCCGGCCGCCACGACGAGCAGGATCGGAGCGACCGCGATCGCGCTGTACCGCGGCGAGTACGACGTATTGGTGAGGTTGCTGGCGATCACGCCCACCGCCATCACGACGACGCCGAAACCGAGCACGAGCAGTGGCCATCGACGTACCGGCCGGCCGAAGCTGAGTCGTCCGGTGGTCGTCGCGTAGCCGATCAACGCGATCGCCGCGAGCAGGTAGTAGCACCACCGCAGGAACGGCGCGGTCAACCCGTCCCCGACCCAGGCACCCAGTGTGAGCAGCGGAACCTCGAAACCGGGCGGGCTGCCCCACGGTGCTCCCGTGTGCGCGTTCTGGTAGGCGAAGGATGGGAACCACGGGATGAAGGCGAGGCAGCCGACCACCATCGGGACCAGCAGGCGCAACGCACGGCGCTGGCCGCGCCACGCAGCGACGGCCACCGCTACGACGAAGGTCGCGAGCAGGAAGAACGACCAGTACTGGGTGAGCACCAGACAAGCGGTGACCACCGCGGCGGCGATGTTCGCCCCCCACCCGCCGGTGCGCCAGACCGCCTCGTAGGTGAGCATCGCGAGCAGGACGAGCAGGAGCAGCAGCGAGTACATCCGCGTCTCGCTCGCATAGCGGACCACGAACGGGCAGGTGGCGAGCAGGAGAAGCGCCGGCCAGCCGGTGTCCCCGACCACCTTGAACCGGCGGGCCACGACGTACATCACCGGAAGCGACAGCACCGAGAAGATGCCGGACAGCGACCGTACGGCGAAGTCGCCGGTCCCGAAGGCGGCCATCCAGTAGTGCAGGAGCAGGTAGTACAGCGGCGGCGAGCCGTCCTCGCGCAGCGCGCTGAACAGGTGGGGCAGTGACCGGTGCGCGATCGACACGGTCTGCGCCTCGTCGAGCCAGAGCGGCGACGGCGCGATGAAGCGCAGAGCGACCGATGCGAGCAGCACGACCACGACCGCGGGCCGGATCCAGCGCTCGTACCGGCCGGTGGCCACAGGCGTGGGCGCGGTGCCGCCGGCATCCACCCGCACGTCCGGTTCGGGTGCGGGTGCGCCGGTCAGCAGCACCGCGGAGTCGTCGTTTTGGGTCGTCTCACCGGGCACGTGCATTTCCTGTCGGGATTGCGTCATGTATCGCGTGTACCGCCGAACCGTAGGGTATGGGTCGTGCCTCCCAGCAACCGCAAGGACCGCCCCTATATCGAGGCGGTGCGCTCGGCTGCGTTGGAGGACTTCCGCCGCCGGCACGAGACGCTGAAGTTCGCTCCCACCGTCGCGGTCATCGCGGCGCTGAACGAGCGCGACAGCATCGGCGCGGTGCTGGACGCGATCCCCGAGACGGCCTGCGGGCTCGAGGTCGACACGCTCGTGATCGACGACGGGAGCACGGACGGGACCAGCGAGGTGGTCGAGGGCCGCGAACGGGTCTACCTCGCCCGGCTCGACCGCAACTGCGGCCACGGCATCGCCCTGCGGCTGGGCTACCAGCTGGCGAGTGAGTTCGCGGCCCAGTACGTCGTCACGCTCGATGCGGACATGCAGTGGGACCCGGTCGAGATCCCGACCGTGCTCGAGCCGCTGGTTCGCGACGAGGCCGACTTCGTGATCGGGTCCCGCGTGCTCGGCACGGCGGAGACCGACGACCGTTTCCGTCACGCCGGCGTGACCTTCTTCGCCGGGCTGGTGAGCCTGCTGACCCGCACCAAGGTCACGGACACCTCGAGCGGCTTCCGGGCGATGCGGGTCGGCCTGACCCAGGTCGTTCCGCAGATCCAGGTCCAGTACCAGACCTCGGAGCTGCTGATCGGCGCGATCTACCACGGCTACCGCATCGCCGAGCGGCCGATCACGATGCACAAGCGGCTCGCCGGCGAGAGCAAGAAGGGTCACAATTTCCTGTATGCCGGGCGCTACGCGCGGGTAATTCTCACGACGTGGTGGCGCGAGTCGACGCGGGCGAGGCGCGCGGGTCGGCCGAGTCGGCCGGCGGCCGGCTGATGGCGATCGCGCCCGGGCAGGAGGGCCTCGACCTTCCGCCGGACCCGGCGCCGGTCATCGTCGGCAAGCCAAGCTTCGGCGCGCGGCTGCACGCGTTCGCGCTTCGCACGAACGATCGGTTCAAGGCGGTGGAGCGACGCGCTCCGCGGGCCATCGCGATCGCCAGGGTGGTCTACCTGCCGCTCGCGATCGCGCTCGTCGGTTACATCACCTACCGGGCCGCGACCAAGATCGACATCAACCACATCCGGCTCTGGGCGCTCGGCTTCGCCTACCTCGCCGCGCTCGTATGGTGGATCGCGCTCGCCTGCGGCTGGTCGGTGCTCATCACCGAACGCATCCATCGCCGGCCGTTCGAGCAGTGGTGCAAGACGCAGGTGACGCGCTACCTGCCGGGCGGGATCTGGGCGCCACTGACTCGCGCCACCACGGTGCGCGGTCGGGTTCGGGACAAGGCAGCAGCGGTAGCCGCGGAGAACGTGATCGTGCTGGCGGCGGCGATCGGGATCGGTGCGCTGTGGGCGACCGTACACAACCCGGTCTGGCTGCCGCTCGCGCTCGTCCTCCCGCTGCCGATCCTTTGCGGGCGCTGGCTGGAGCGGCGCAGCCGGGTCACGCACTCGGGCGTGTTGCGCGCCACCGGGACGTACTCCTTCGGGTACGTCGCCTACGGCGTCGCCGGGATTCTCACTCAAGTTGCGGTGTCGGGGATCCGGGAGCCGACCTACCCGTTGTACGTCGCGGGCGCGGCGTGCGTCGCGTGGGCGGTCGGCCTGGTCGTCGTCTTCGCGCCCGGTGGAGTCGGCGTACGCGAAGTCGTCTATATCTGGCTATTGCACGATCTGTATCCGCACTCGCAGCTGCAGGCGGCGGCGATCGCGTCGCGGCTCGTGACCGTTCTCGCCGAGCTCACCGTGCTCGCGGTCGTGTCGCTAGGCTCGAGGCGCGCGTCGGCGCAGCCGGCGGACGTGGAAAGGGTGGTTCGGTGAAGGTCCTGATTCTCGGTGGCGACGGCTTCTGCGGTTGGCCCACCTCGTTGCACCTGTCCGAGCAGGGCCACGAGGTGCGCATCGTCGACAACTTCGCGCGCCGGCAGGCCGACATCGAGCTCGAAGCGTCGTCCCTGACGCCGATCACCCCGATGGGCATCCGGCTGAAGGCGTGGAAGGAGGTCTCCGGCAAGGAGATCGGCTTCGAGCGCTTCGACGTGGCGGTGCACTACCACCGGCTGCTCACCCTGCTGCAGGAATGGCAGCCCGACGCGGTCGTGCACTTCGCCGAGCAGCGGGCGGCGCCGTACTCGATGAAGTCGTCGTGGCACAAGCGCTACACGGTGAGCAACAACCTCAACGCGACCAACAACCTGCTCGCGGCGATCGTCGAGGCCGAGCTCGACATCCACGTCGTACATCTCGGAACGATGGGCGTCTACGGCTACGGCACGGCCGGGGTCAAGATCCCCGAGGGTTACCTGCAGGTCGAGATCCCGGTCGGCAACGGCGAGACCGTGTCGTCGGAGATCCTCTACCCGCCGAACCCCGGGTCGATCTACCACATGACGAAGACCCAGGACCAGCTGCTGTTCGCGTACTACAACAAGAACGACGGCCTGCGGGTCACCGATCTTCACCAGGGCATCGTGTGGGGCACGCAGACCGCCGAGACCGGCCGCGACGAGCGGCTGATCAACCGGTTCGACTACGACGGCGACTACGGCACCGTGCTCAACCGGTTCCTCATGCAGTCGGCGATCGGCTACCCCCTGACCGTGCACGGCACCGGTGGCCAGACCCGCGCGTTCATTCACATCCAGGACACCGTGCGCTGCATCCAGCTCGCGCTGGAGAACCCGCCGCAGTCCGGCCAGCGGGTGCGGGTGCTCAACCAGATGACCGAGACACACCGGCTGATCGACCTCGCGAAACTCGTGTCGCGACTCACCGACGTCGAGATCGACTACGTGAAGAACCCGCGCAACGAGGCCGAGGAGAACGACCTGATGGTCGAGAACGGCCAGCTGATCGAGCTCGGCCTCTCACCGATCACCCTCGAAGAGGGCCTGCTCGAAGAGGTCACCGCGATCGCGCAGCGCTATGTCGATCGGGTCGACATCGACAAGATCCCCGCCCGCTCGCTCTGGCGCAAGGACCGCAGCTAGCCGGGCGGCGAACTTCGTACGCGAGGTTGTGAGCATGACGTACACGCGGATGGATCGGATGACCGCGGAGGACTGCGCCCGGATGGACGGGCCCTCGGTGCCGACGTTGGACTTCGTGCTCGGTCAGCTCGAGCTGCTGAAGGATGAGGATCCCGGCGCCGCCGCAGTCGACCGCTACACGCACTCCCTGCAGACCGCGACCCGTGCGCTCAACGACGGAGCGGACACGGAGACGGTCGTCTGCGCGTTGTTGCACGACATCGGCGACAACCTTGCGCCCGAGAACCACGCCGAGCTCGCCGCGTCGGTGCTGCGGCCGTTTGTCGGTGCGGAGAACTGGTGGGTCGTGAAACATCACGACATCTTCCAGGGCTATTACTACTTCCACCACATCGGTAAGGACCGCACGATCCGCGACGGGTACCGCGACCATCCGTACTTCAAGTCCTGCGTTCGGTTCTGCCAGCGGTGGGACCAGATGTCGTTCGACCCGGCGTACCCGACCGAGTCCCTCGACCGGTTCCTGCCGATGGCGCGCGAGATCTTCGACCGGACGCCGGCCGACCTACTGGTTGTCCGCGACTGAGCCCGAGGTCTGCGCCGGTGCCTCAGCCGGCGCGGCCGGCTTCCAGCGCGCGCCACACGAGCTCGGGTGTGATCGGCAGGCGGTCGAGCTCGACGCCGAACTCAGCGAGTGCGTCGCAGATGGCGTTCGCCACCGCGGCCGCGACGGGGATGCAGCCGACCTCGCCGGCGCCGCGGACACCGAAGGTCGTTACCGGTGACGCGACCTCGGTGTGCCCGAGCTCGATCGGCGGCAGGTCCGCCGCGGTCGGGACGAAGTAGTCGAGCATCGTTCCGTTGACCAGCTGCCCGCTCTCCGGGTCGTAGCGCAGCTCCTCGCCGAGCGCCTGGCCGAGACCCTGGGTCAGACCGCCCCTGACCTGGCCTTCGACCAGCTTCGGGTTCAGGGGAGTGCCGCAGTCGTGGACCATCACGAGCTTCTCGATCGTGAACTCACCTGTCTCGGCGTCGACGCTCACCGTCGCCGCCGCTGTCCCGAACGAGTACGCCGCCTCCGGAGGCTCGAAATACGCTGTCTCGTCGAGACCGGGGCTCTCGCCGTCCGGCATGCCCTGGCCGAGGATCGCGCCGGTGAAGACCTCGGCGAGAGACACCGACACGCCATGGTCCGCGCGCATCCGCACCACGGTGCCGACCAGCTCGAGCTGAGCGGGATCGACCTCGAGCTTCCGGGCCGCGATCCGCAGCGTCTTGGCGAGGAACCGGTCGCCTGCCTCGAGCAGCGCGCCTGCCGCGGCGATCACCGTGCGGGAGGCGAACGCGCCGGTGTTGAGCGGCGAGTTGCCGGTATCGCCGTGGTGAAGCGTGATCGCGTCGTAGGAGATACCGACGACCTCGCTCAACATCTGCGCGAAGACCGTCTCGCTGCCCTGGCCGATGCTCGAGACGCCGGAGTAGAGGTCGATCCCGCCCGAACGGTTCGCCCGGATCGTGACCGACTCGTGGGCGCCGAACAGCGACCCCCGGGCGGCAAGGAACTTCGAGCTGGCGTAGCCGGTTCGCTCGACGTACGACGAGAACCCCACGCCGCGGTAACGGCCGTCGGGCGCCGGGCCGCGCCCAGCTGCGCGCCGCGCTTGGTAGTCGACGGCGTCGGCCGCCATGCGCAGGCAGGCCTCGTAGTCGCCGCTGTCGTAGATCGCGCCGACCGGGTTGACCCATGGGAAGTCCTCGGGCTGGACCATGTTCATCGCGCGCAGCTCGACCGGGTCCAGGTCGAGGCGGCGGGCGAGGGTGTCCATCAGCCGTTCGTAGGCGAAGTTGACCTCGGGCTGGCCGTACCCCCGGTAGGCGCCGATCGGCGTCTTGTTCGTGACCGCGATCCGGCGTTCGACGAAGCCGTCCTCGACCTTGTACGGGCCGTTGAAGACCACCGTCGACAGCTGCGAGGACCCGAACGGCGAGTTGAGCCCGCCGAGATCGTTGACGTAGGCGTCCGTCATCCCGACGATTCGCCCGTCCGCGCGCGCGCCGATGCGGTAGACGTGCACGGACTCGCGCGCGTGCGTCGTTGCGCGGAAGTGCTCGAGCCGGTCCTCGACGTACTTCACCGGCCGGCGCAGCGTCATCGCATGCAGGCCGGCGAGGACGTCCTCGGGGTAGGCGCCGAGCTTCAGCCCGAAGCCGCCACCCACGTCGGATGCGACGACGCGAACGTGTCCCTCGTCCAGCCGGAGGCACTCGGCGAGCTGCTTGCGAACCAGCTGCGGCGACTGCGTCGACACTCGCGCGGTCAGCATCCGGGCACCCGGCTGCCACTCGGCGAGCACGCCGCGGGTCTCCATCGGCAGCCCGGTCACGCGGTTGACCACGAAGCGACCCTCGACCACCACGTCGGCTTCCGCCAACCGGGCCTCGACGTCACCCCGTCCCTGCGGGTTGCAGACCAGCAGGTTGTCCTCGAGGGCGTCCGGCTGGATGACGGTCGCGCCCGGAGCGAGCGCGGCGTCCACGTCCGAGATGTGCGGGAGCGGCTCGTAGTCGATCGCGATCAGCTCGACCGCGTCCTCGGCGATGTGGCGGGTCCGGGCCGCAACGCTCACCACCGGCTGACCCTCGTAGGTCGCGGTGTCCTGGGCCAGCGCGTAGTGGGTGATCACCGGCGCTCCGGGCACGGGACGCAGGATGCCGATCGGTTCGCTGCGTTCGGCGATGTCGGCACCGGTGAGGATGTCGTAGACGCCGTCCAGCTCACGGGCGGCCTGCACGTCGATGCTGCGGATCCGAGCATGCGGGTAAGGGCAGCGACCCACCGCCATCTCGACCACGTGCGCCCGGTTGACGTCGTCGACGAACTGGCCGGCCCCGCGCAGCAGGCGGTCGTCCTCCTTGCGCGGCACGTCGGTGCCGATGATCCGCATCGCGGGTCGAGTGACCGCCCGCTCGTCGAGATCAGTCATCCGCTGCACCCGGCCGGGCACCGAGGTGTCGCTCGACCGCGTTGACGATGAACTCGTAACCGGTGCACCGGCACAGTACGCCGGCGAGCTCCTCGCGAATCTCCTCGCGCGTCAACGGCTCGCCGCCGCGCGCGAGCGCCGTCGCGGTCATCAGGAACGCCGGCGTGCAGAAGCCGCACTGCAGGCCGTGCTCCGACTTGAACGCCTGTTGCAGCGGGGACAGCGCATCGCCGTCACCAAGCGACTCGACCGTCTCTACCTCGTGCCCGTCGAGCTGTGCGGCGTACATCAGGCAGGACTTCACCGCCTCGCCGTCGAGAACGACCGTGCACATACCGCAGACGCCCTGCTCGCAACCGACGTGCGTGCCGGTGAGACCGAGCCGGTGGCGAAGGAAGTCGGTGACGCTGAGCCGGGTCGGAATCGTCTCCGTGACCCGCGTCCCGTTCACGACGACGGTCACGACGATGTTCGGTTCGCCTACCCCGGCGGATTCGGTGCCGAGCGGAACGTGCGCCGAGGCCGTCACGACGCCCGCCGCCGGGTGCGCATCATCGCGATGAACGACAGTACGGCGGCGATCGTGCTCATGACCGCGGCGATCCGGCTCCAGTAGTCGATGGGGGCGCCGGCGTCGCCGGGCGCAACGCGCCTCACCTCGGACGGACCGCGGACCGGCCTCGGCTTCGCCGCCGGCAGCGGCTCTCCGCGAAGCGCCGACTGGAGGTTCTCGGCGAACTGAGCGGTGACCTTGCCGGCCTGCTTCGCCACGATCTTCTGCCCGACACTGCCGAGCGCACCGGCCAGGACGACGTCACCGTCGATCGTGACCGACGTACCGCCGTCCACGCCGGAGAGCCGGACCTCGTTGGTGCTGCGGATGTGGCCCGCGGCTCCCCGCACCGACTTGCCGGTGGCCTGGAAGCGGATCAGCTCGCCCGCCACGCGTTCGAGCACCTCGACCGACGCCTCGAAGGTTGCGGACATCGGGCCGATCGCCTGGGTGGCGCGGACGTCGACGTTGTCCGCGTCGATCACCCGGACCTCCTCGACGCCGGGCATGCACTCGGCGACCCGCTCCGGTTGCTCGAAGAAGCGCCAGACGTCATCGACCGGCTCGCCGATCCGGAACTCCTCATGCAGTCTCACGACGGGTCTCCTTGGGGCGAGGCGGCGGACGCGGCACGCAGCTGCTCGAGCACCCGGCGCACGTAGATCGGAACCAGATGGCGGCGATATTCGGCGCTGGCCCGGATGTCCGTAGGCGGGTCGACCGCGGCGAGCGCCGCGTGGGCGGCGTCCGCGATCTCGGCATCGCTCATCGCCGTGCCGGCCAGTCCGGTGCTCGCCTCGGTGGCCAGCACCGGGGTGTCGTTGACGCCGCCGAGCCCGATCCGTACGTCGCGGAAGCCGGACACGGCGTTGCCGGACGCGACCGCCGCCACGCTGATCACGGCGAAGTCGTTGTGTCGCCGGGTCATCTCGGCGAAGGCGTGGTGCTGTGGGGTTGCCGGGAACACGATCTCGGTCAGCACTTCGCAGGGGTCGAGGCAGGTCGCGTACGAGCCTTCGTAGAGCTCGGCGACCGGAACCTCACGGACGCGGTCGGGCCCGCTGACCCGCACGACCGCACCGAGCGTCATGCAGGCCAGCGGCATCTCTCCCGTGGGATCGCCCTGCGCGAGGCTGCCGCCGATCGTCCCGCGGTTGCGAACGTGGCGGTCGCCGATCGCCCGCACCATCGTCGCGGCCAGCGGCAGCCGCACAGCGACCTCAGGCGAGCGCTCGAGGGTGCTGTACCGGACCGTCGCGCCGACCACGGTTCGGTCACCGTCGGTGCGGATGACGCCGAGCTCGGTGATGCCTCCGATGTCGACGACGGCGTCCGGCCTGATCAGCCGCATGTTCATCATCGGGACCAGGCTCTGCCCGCCGGCCAGCACTCGCGCGGTTCCGTCGTACGCCGTCAGCAGGTCGACCGCGTCGGAGACCGATCTCGCGCGGTGGTAGCCAAAGGGTGCGGCCTTCATAATTGTATGCAAGTATGCAATCAAGTGCCGTGCAGTCAAGACGCGCGTCCCGCGGAGAGGACCGGCGTGATCGACCCGGTGACCGCCTTCGACCGAGGCGAGAGCACGGCGGAGCTGCTGGCCCGCCGCCTCACCCAGGAGATCCTCGACGGCCACCTGCCGCCCGGTACCCGGCTGCGTGAGGAGGCGCTCGCGTCCCGCTTCCGGGTGAGCCGGACCCCGATCCGGGAGGCGTTGCTGCTGCTTGCCGGCACCGGGCTGGTCGCACTCGAGCGCAACCGTGGCGCCACCGTGCTGGCGCTCTCCGAGTCCGACGTCGCCGAGGTCTACCACCTGCGCGCCGTCCTCGAGGCCGAGGCGGCCGCGCTGGCCGCAACCCGGATGAATGGTCACGCGCTGGACCAGCTCGACCGCAGCTGTGACCAGCTCGCCCGACTGCACGAGGCGCCTGCGGCCGAGCAGCTCGCCGCCGACACGGCGTTCCACTACGCGATCGCCGAGGCCTCCGGCAGCGACCGGCTGTGCACGATGATCCGTCAGATCTGCGCGATTCCCGAGGCCTATCGCTCGTTCATGGCCTACACCGCGAACGACATGACCACCGCGGAGAGCCAGCACCGAGCAGTCGCGGCCGCGCTGCGCGCCGGGCGGCGCGGAGAAGCAGGCCGGTCCATGCGCCGGCACGTGCAGTGGGCCGGCGGCCTTGCTTGCGTTCGGCTTCGGCCGGTGCTTCGTCCGGAGTAGCGTCGAAACGGTCGGAGGGCGGGTCGCGTGAGCAGCACGTCAGCGGAGGCCGCGGCAGGCGGTCTGCGGTCGGTCGCCACGGCGCTC
>DATJSI010000099.1 GCA_035504215.1 Mycobacteriales bacterium | reverse complement strand
ACCCCCTTCGACTCGACCTTCCCCACCTTGGCCGGCTTGGCGTCCTCGGCCTTGGCCTTGGCGACCTTGATGAGGTCGCGGCGGCGCTCCTCCGTGAGCTGCGGGAACACGACGCGGATGATGCTGCCGTCGCTCGTGGGGTTGACGCCGAGGTCGCTGTCCCGGATCGCCCGCTCGACGGCGGCCATCGAGTTCTTGTCGTACGGCGACAGCACCGCCATCCGGGGCTCGGGAACGGTGAGCGTCGCGAGCTGGATCACCGGGGTCGGAGTGCCGTAGTAGTCCACCACGATCTTCGAGAACATCTGCGGCGTTGCTCGGCCGGTCCGAATGGAGGCGAGGTCGTCATGAAGAACGCCGACCGCCTTGTCCATCTTCTCCTCGGCCTCGAACAGTGTCTCGTCGATCACGCGCCTTCTCCGTCCCCGCCTCGAGCGGTGCTGCTCACCAGCGTGCCGATGCTCTCACCACGCACCGCTCGCCCGATATTGCCATGCGCGAGCAGGTCGAAGACCACGATCGGAAGCTCGTTGTCCATGCAGAGGGTGAACGCGGTCGCGTCCGCGACCTTGAGGCCTTTGGCGACGACGTCGGCGTAGCTGATCCACTCGTAGCGCGTGGCATCGGGCTGCACGCGCGGGTCGGCGTCGTACACGCCGTCGACCGCCTTCGCGAGCAGCAGCACCTTCGCGCCGATCTCCAGAGCGCGCTGCGCCCCGCACGTGTCCGTGGAGAAGAACGGCGCGCCGAGACCGGCGCCGAAGATGACGACGCGCCCCTTCTCCAGGTGCCGGATCGCACGACGCGGGATGTAGGGCTCGGCGACCTGACCCATCGTGATCGCGGTCTGGACCCGGGTCTCGACGCCGGCCTTCTCGAGGAAGTCCTGAAGCGCGAGGCAGTTCATGACCGTGCCGAGCATGCCCATGTAGTCCGCACGGCCACGGTCCATCCCACGCTCGGACAGCTGCTGGCCCCGGAAGAAGTTGCCACCGCCGATGACGACCGCGACCTGCACGCCGGAGGCCACCACATCGGCGATCTGGGCGGCGACGTCCTGCACGACGTCGGGATCGATGCCGACCTGGCCGCCGCCGAACATCTCCCCGCCGAGCTTGAGCAGGACGCGGTTCCACTGAGGCGGCGAGTACTCCATAAGAGCGTTCTATCCGCCAACCGCGAAGCGGACAAACTTGGTCAGCGTGACGCCGGCCTCGTTCAGCACCGCCTTGACGGTCTTCTTGTTGTCCCGGACGTAGGCCTGCTCCAGCAGAACGGTGTCCTTGAGGAAGCCGTTCACGCGCCCCTCGATGATCTTCGGCAGCGCCTGCTCGGGCTTGCCCTCCTCGCGGGCGGTCGCTTCCGCGATCCGCCGCTCGTTGTCGAGAACGTCCTGGGGGACGTCGTCGACGCTGAGGTACGGCGGGTTGTACGTCGCAACCTGCATCGCGATGCCGCGTGCGGTCTCGGCGTCCTCGCCGTCGAACTGCACCAGCACACCGATCTGCGGCGGCAGGTCGGTCGCGCGCCGGTGCAGGTAGGAGGTCGTCCGGCCGTCGAAGTAGACCGCCTGGCCGAGCTCGATCTTCTCCCCGATCGCGGCCGCGGTCTGCTCGATCGCGACCGCGACCGTACGCCCGTCGGCGAGCGTCGCCTCGCCCAGGGTGTCGAGGTCGCCCGACTTGGTCTGGGCCGCGATCGCAACGATGTCCGCGGCCAGGGTCTGGAACTCCTCGTTCTTGGCCACGAAGTCGGTCTCGCTGGCGAGCGCGATCATCGCGCCGTCCGCGGCGGCCACCAAGCCGTTGCTGGCCTGGCGCTCGGAGCCGCGCTTCGCGACCTTCGCGCCCTGCTTCACGCGAAGGATCTCGATCGCCTTGTCGGTGTCGCCGTCGGCCTCTTCGAGCGCGCGCTTGCAGTCCATCATCCCCGCACCGGTCAGGTCGCGGAGCTTCTTCACGTCAGCAGCGCTGACCGTCATCGTTCCCAGCTCTCTTTCTCGTCGTACGTCGTTGCGTGGCTCAGGCCTCGGGCGCAGCCGGGGACTGCGGGGCTTCGGCAGGCGTCAGGTCGATCGCAACCTCGGTGTCGGCGGCCAGCACCTTCTCGCCCTGGAGCAGCTCGCGCTCCCAGTCCGCCAGAGGCTCGTCGGCGCCGAGGGCACCGGGCTCGGGCTTCTCGTCGACGGCAGCGGCCGCCGAGCGGGCGATCAGACCGTCCGCGACCGCGTCCGCGACGACGCGGGTCAGCGTGGCGACCGATCGAATCGCGTCGTCGTTGCCCGGGATCGGGTAGTCGACCAGATCAGGGTCGCAGTTGCTGTCGAGAATCGCGACCACTGGGATCCGCAGCTTGCGCGCCTCGGCGACCGCGATGTGCTCCTTGTTGGTGTCGACCACCCAGACCGCGCTCGGCAGCCGGTTCATGTCCCGGATCCCGCCGAGGGTGCGGGCGAGCTTGTCGCGCTCGCGGGAGATCATCAGGGCTTCCTTCTTCGTGGTGACCGTGGAGCCGCCGGTCGACTCGATCACCTCGAGCTCCTTGAGCCGCTGCAGCCGCTTGTGCACGGTCGAGAAGTTGGTGAGCATCCCGCCCAGCCAGCGCTGGTTGACGAACGGCATGCCGACCCGGGTCGCCTGCTCGGCGATCGCGTCCTGCGCCTGCTTCTTGGTGCCGACGAACAGGATGCTGCCGCCGTGGGCGACGGTCTCCTTGACGAAGTCGTAGGCGCGGTCGATGTAGGTGAGCGACTGCTGGAGATCGATGATGTAGATGCCGTTGCGCTCGGTGAAGATGAAGCGCTTCATCTTCGGGTTCCACCGGCGGGTCTGATGCCCGAAGTGGACCCCGCTCTCGAGCAGCTGGCGCATCGTGACGACGGCCATGGTCGTGCTCCTCTCGCGCGCCTGCGGCGCGCTCCGGTTGTCCCGCACCGGCCGGTCGGCCGCTGCGCCTGACTCCGCCGGCGCGCCGGACCCCGAAGGGACCGATCGGCGCGCCTCGCCGTCGGGTGCGACCCTCTGGCGATCTGGCGGTGTGCGAAGTCGACCCGCTCGCGCGGGCCGCTGGCGGACAGTCTACGTCGGAGCCGGCCTGGCGCGCTCGCCCGAGATGTCCCGCTTGTTCACAGTCTCGCGGCGGCCCGACCGCGTCCACAACCTCACCTGGGCCGCTCCTCGCCGGACCGCGACTCCCGGAGGATCGGCGCGTGGTTCGACTCTGGCGGCTGGCGGCGGCGCTCGGCGCGGTGGCGGCGATCGCCGGTGCGGCCGGCATCGCGGCGGACGCGGCACCGGACGACCGTCGGCCGGCCATCGCAGCGGCGGGCGAGAGCGCCGGTGGCTGGCGCTGGCCACTGCGACCCGCCCCCGACCGGGTGGTGCGTGACTTCGACCCGCCCGCCGAGCCCTGGCTGGCCGGCAACCGCGGCGTGGACCTGGCGGGGCGCGCGGGGCAGCCCGTGCACGCTGCCGGGGCCGGCCTGGTGAGCTTCGCCTGGCAGATCGCGGGCGTGGGTGTGGTCAGCGTCACGAGCGGGTCGTTGCGGACGACCTACGAGCCGCTGCGTCTTGCGGTGCACCGGGGCGATGCGGTGCGTGCAGGAACCGTGCTTGGCCGGCTCGCGCTGGCCGGCTCGCACTGCCTGCCCGACGCCTGCCTGCATTGGGGCCTGTTGCGCGGCGCGGCCTACCTCGACCCGCTCGCCCTGCTCGGCCTCGAGCAGGTCCGCCTGCTTCCCGACCCGCCTTCCGGCTGACCGCAGCCGAGCAGGAACGGAGAAGCGCTGAGCCGGCCACCGTCCCTACCTTTGGTCTACTGACCCAACTGATCCGAAGCAATGTACGAACGGAGATGTGCGATGCCCGCGAAGGCAACCCAAACCGGACCCGCCGGCTTCAGCGCCGAGGAACGCGCTGCGATGAAGGCACGGGTCGCCGAGCTTCGAGCGGAGGGCAAGAAGGGCGCCAAGCAGGCCGACGCGCTGCAGGCGACCCTCGACGCCATCGCGAAGATGGCGCCCGCAGATCGCGTCATCGCCGAACACGTCCACGCGACCATCACCGCCAACGCGCCACAGCTCGCACCGAAGACGTGGTACGGGATGCCCGCCTACGCCAACGAGGACGGCAAGGTGGTGATCTACTTCCGCGACGCGGGCAAGTTCAACGAGCGGTACTCGAACCTCGGCTTCCAGGACTCGGCAAACCTCGACGACGGCGATATGTGGCCGATCATGTTCGCGCTGACCGCATGGACGCCGGCGGTCGAGAAGAAGATCGTGCAGCTGGTGACCTCGGCCCTGTCCTGATCGCAGCGGCGGCGCGCCGGCTCAGACCGTGAGATCGCGCCGGTAGATGTCGACCGGGCGGGTCGGGTCATCGTTGAGGAAGAAGTGCTCGCCCAGGGCGGCGAACCCACACTTGAGGTAGAACGCCACCGCGCGCTGGTTGGACCGAAGGACGCCCAGCGTCAGCTCGGTCGCTCCGTCCGCGGCAGCCCAGGCAACGACGGCGTCGACGAGACCTGTGGCGACGCCGGTGCCACGTGCCGAGGCCGCGACCCACATCGCGTTCAGGTGCCGCTGCAGCTCCGGGTAGGCCGGGTCACGGCGGCCCGAGACGATTCCGATCGTCGCGTCGCCGTCGTCGCCGACGAACCACGCCGCGGCCGCGACCCGCTCACGCCACACCGCGGGGTCGAAACCGGCCTCGCGCTCGAACGTGGAGGCGAACGCGTCGGGCGCGTCCGAGAGCGATCGCAGCCGGACCTCGCGGAGCAGCTCCCACTCGTCCGGACCGAGCCGGCGGATCAATCCTTCTGGTCGGCGAGCTTGCCGCGCAGCTGGAGGACCGCCTTGGTGTGCATCTGGCAGATCCGGCTCTCGGTCACGCCGAGCACCTGGCCGATCTCGGCGAGGGTGAGTCCCTCGTAGTAGTAGAGGGTGACCACGATCTTCTCCCGCTCCGGCAGCGTGTTGATCGCGCGGGCGAGCAGGTACTTCGTCTCCTCGGTCTCGAACGCCGCGACGGGGTCCTCGGCCTTCGTGTCCTCGAGAGTGTCGACGAGAGAGAGCTTGTCGCCGCGCTCGCCGCCGACGTTGAGCAGCTCGTCGAGCGCGATCACGTTGACGAAGGAAACCTGCGAGAAGATCGCGTGCAGGTCTTCGAGCTTGATTCCGAGCTCCTCGGCGACCTCCGCCTCGTTCGGCGTGCGGTGCAGCCGCGACTCGAGTGCGGCGTAGGCCTTCTCGACCTCGCGGGCCTTGTAGCGGACCGAGCGGGGGATCCAGTCGATCGCCCGCAGCTCGTCGATGATCGCGCCCTTGATCCGGCTGATCGCGTAGGTCTCGAACTTGATCGCGCGGTCGATGTCGAACTTCTGGATCGCGTCGATCAGCCCGAAGATTCCGTACGAGACCAGGTCGGCCTGCTCGATGTTCGGCGGCAGGCCGACACCGACCCGGCCGGCGACGTACTTGACCAGCGGCGAGTAGTGCAGGATCAGCCGCTCGCGCAGCTGGGGATCCTCGGTGGCCTTGTACTTGCGCCAGAGCTCTGCGATCGCTTCGTCGACGGCCGCGGGGTCGGGCTTGTCCTCGGGCTCGAGCGTCGCCTGATCACGCTCTGGGGTGCGCCCGGTCATACGTTGCCCTCAGTCGCTCGATGGACACATGTGTATAGATCTGCGTTGTAGCGAGGGTAGCGTGGCCGAGCAACTCCTGGACGCTCCTTAGGTCAGCGCCACCCTCGAGAAGATGAGTTGCCGCCGTGTGGCGCAGCCCGTGCGGGCCCAGATCGGCGATCCCGGGAACCGCCCGAAGCCGCTCATGGACCACCCGCCGGGCCATCCGAGGGTCCAGCCGCCCGCCTCGCGAGCCCAGCAGGAGCGCCGGGCCGCTGTCCGCGGTCACCAGCGCGGGCCGGCCCCTGGCCAGCCAGCTGCGGACCGCGTGTGCGGCCGGCTCACCGAGCGGAACTGTGCGCTCCTTGGCACCCTTTCCGAACAGCCGGACGGTCCGCCGTTCGGCGTCGACGTCGTCGAGGTCCAGCCCGCACAGCTCGCTCACGCGGGCTCCGCTCGCGTAGAGCAGCTCGACCACCGCCGCGTCGCGCAGCCCGCGCGGGCTGGTATCCGCCGCCGCGGCGCGCATGACCTCGCCCGCCTCGTCGATGCGCAGCACCTCAGGAAGCGGCCGGCGGCCTTTGGGCGAGGCGAGCAGCACGCCGGGATCGCTCGCCAGCAACCCGATCCGACCCGCCCATGCGGTAAAGCCGCGCGCCGCCGAGGCGCGGCGGGCCAGCGTGGCCCGGCTGGCACCCGCGCTGTGCAGCCGGGCCAGCCAGGACCGCAGCACGCGGACGTCAAGATCGGATAAATCGGTGCAATGCATCCGATCCGCATGATCGAGCAGGCTCGCGACATCCCCCGCGTAGGCCCGCACCGAATGCTCGGACAAGCCGCGCTCGAGGCTCAGATGGTCGACGTACCGTTCGTAGACCTCGGCGAACGCCGGGGGCAGCTCCACCCTGCCACGCTGCGATGCCGATGCCGTCGGGTCAAGCCACCACGCGGTCCGGCCGCCCTCACCACCAACCCAGCGGCAGCTCCGCGGCGCCGGCCGAGCGCTCGGTACGCCGCTCGCTGCGGCCGAGCGCCGTCATGCGCCAGCCGGTCTCGTCCTGGTCGACCAGCCCGTGCGTCTCGAGCGCGGCGAGGGCAGCAGCGACCGCGTCGACGCGCATCCCCGCGGTGGTCGCGATCCGCCGTACCGCCACGCGCTGCCGCACCGGCACCGCGTCCATGACCCGGCTGACCGCCGGGCCGAGCAGGTCGCGCCGGCGCACCGGCCCGCTCACCCGCTCCGCGAACTCCCCCATCCCTCCGACCTGCTCGATCACCTCGTCGGCCTTGGTCACCAGGACCGTGTCCGGCCGGTCTCGAAGCAGCTGATGGCAGCCCGCGGACAGCGTCGAGGTGACCGGGCCGGGCACGGCCATGACGTGGCGGAACAGCTCGCCGGCGTGCCGCGCGGTCGACCGTGCCCCGCTCCGCGGCGCCGCCTCGACGACCACGGTCCCGGCGCTCAGCGCGGCGATCAGCCGGTTGCGGATGAGGAACCTGGCGCGGTACGGCGCCGCGCCCGGCGGATGCTCGCTCACCCCGAGCCCGTCGGCGACCAGCTGCGCATACAGCGACTCGTGCGCCTTCGGGTAGGCGACGTCCACGCCACAGGCGAGCACGGCGACGCTGGCACCGCCCGCCGCGAGCGCGCCCCGGTGCGCGGCCGCGTCGATGCCGAACGCGAGTCCGGACACCACCGTCCACCCCCGCTCGGCCAGGCCGGCCGCCAGCTCGGCAGCAACGCTCGCGCCGTAGTCGGTGGCGGCCCGGGTGCCGACCACCGCGACCGCTCGCTCGCAGACCGCCCCCAACGAGCGCCGCCCCCGCACCCACAGCCCGAACGACCCGGCGTCGAGGCGGTCGAGGTCGTCCAGACCGGCCGGCCACTCCTCGTCGCCCGGGCAGACCAGCCGAGCGCCGATCTCGGCGGCTGCGGCCAGGTCGCGTTCGCCGACGGCATCCAGCACCCGCAGCTGCATCGCGTCCACATCGAGCCCGTGGATCGGCGTACCGCGGCGGATGTCCGCCACCGCCTGCACACAACCCTCGGACCGCACGTGGCGCACCAGTGCAGCCATCGCCGGCTCGCTGATCCGGAGAAGCTCCGCGCGGGCGACGCGCTCCTCGTCGGCGACGCTCATGCGGTTCGGGCCAGCGCTACCGGTTCGGACTCCTGGCGCAGGGCACGCGCGGCGTCGACGTCCTCGAGGCTCGGCCGGTCGCGCCCGCCGAGGTCGGCGAGCGTCCAGGCGACCTTCAGCACCCGGTCGACCCCGCGGGTGGAGAGCTTGCGCCGGTCCGCGTCGGCCTTGAGACCGGCCAGTGCCTCGTCCGGCACCGGGAACCGGTGCCGCAGGACGGGACCGGGCACCTCGGCGTTGGTCGACCACGGCGTCCCCCGCAGGCGGCGCCCGGCGCGGTCCCGTGCCTCCCGCACCCGTTCGCGGACGATCTCGCTCGGCTCGCCGGTCGCGCCGGCCGTGAGGATCGCCCGGCTAATCGGCGCGAGCCGCGCCCGCAGGTCGATCCGGTCGAGCAGCGGACCGGACAGCCGGTTGCGGTAGGCCCGCAGCTGCACCGACGTGCAGACGCAGTTCGACGGGTCGGTGGACCGTCCGCCCTTGGCGCACGGGCAGGGATTCGCGGCGAGCACCAGCTGGAACCGGGTCGGGTACGTCGCCACCCCGCCGGACCGGCTGATCGTCACGAGCCCCGACTCGATAGGCTGCCGCAGTGCATCGAGCGCCCGCCGGTCGAACTCGGTCGCCTCGTCGACGAACAGCACGCCGCGGTGGGCGAGCGAGATCATGCCCGGCGCCGGGATGCCGCTGCCGCCGCCGACCAGCGAGGCGATGGTGGCCGAGTGGTGCGGCGCGCAGAACGGCGGCCGCGTGATGAGCGGCCGGCCGGGCGCGAGCCGGCCCAGCAACGAATGGATCGAGGTCACCTCGAGCGCCTCGTCGGCCTCGAGGTCGGGAAGCAGTCCAGGCAGCCGCTCCGCCAGCATCGTCTTTCCGACGCCCGGTGGTCCGGTCAGCAGCACGTGATGGCCGCCCGCTGCTGCGATCTCCATGGCATGACGTGCCTCGGGTTGACCCACCACGTCGCGCAGGTCCGGCACCGGCTCCGGGCCGGCCGGCGGCGGGCAGGGTGGCTCGTCGACCTCGACCGGCTCGCCGCGCAGCCGGGCGCAGAGCTCGGCCAGCGAGCCGACCGCAACGACGTCGGCTCCCGGCACGAGACCGGCCTCGCCCGCGTTCGCGCGCGGCACGACCACGCGCGAGTAGCCGTGCCGCACCGCGCCGATCACTGCTGGCAGCACGCCGGTCACGGGATGCACGCGCCCGTCGAGCCCGAGCTCGCCGATCACGACCAGGTCGCGCACATCGGTCTCGCCCAGACCGCCGGCGCCGGCGAGAACGGCCACCGCGATCGCGAGGTCGAACCCGCTGCCGGACTTGCGGACCGACGCCGGCGCCAGACCCACGGTGATCCGGTGCGTGGGCCAGCTCTCCCCCGCGCTTCCCACGGCCGAGCGGACCCGGTCCGCGGACTGCCGCACCACCGTGTCGGGCAGCCCGGTCCAGACCATCGCCGGCAGCCCGGTGCCGATGTCCGCCTCGACCGTGACCAGGTGCGCCTCGAGACCGGCGAGCACGACCGATCGGGTCTGGCCGAGCACTAAAGCACGCCCTTGAGGTGCTCGAGCCGAGCGGCGCCCGAGCGGGGCAGCAGGACGCCCACGACGTCGAAGCGCAACGTCGCGCCGCGAGCCGGATGAGCTCGCAACCAGTGCAGCGCGAGCTCCCGCAGCTTCTCCGCCTTGCGGCGGGTGATCGCCTCCGCCGGCGTGCCGAACGCGGTAGACGTCCGCGTTTTGACCTCGACGACGACCAGGTCGCTGCCGTCGCGCGCCACGATGTCGATCTCGCCGGCCGCGCACCGCCAGTTGCGGGCCAGCACCTGCATTCCCGCACCGACCAGATGCCGGGTGGCGAGCTCCTCGCCGTACTTCCCGATCGAGTCCTTGACCAGCACGCGACCACCTCCGACCGCAACGATGCAGCCGCGGAACGGCCGTCGACAGCAGTCGAAGAAGGTTGTGGACTCGTCGGTTGTCAGGGGCGGCTGTGGAGCACCGTGAGGTGACTCAGTGCTCTTCCGGGACCTCGAGATCCGACTTCGGCAGCTCTTCGACGTTGACGTCCTTGAAGGTCAGCACGCGGACGTTCTTCACGAACCGGGCCGGCCGGTACATGTCCCAGACCCAGGCATCCTGCATGACCGCCTCGAAGTAGGTCTCGCCGCCCTCGTTGTGCTGGATCAGCTCGACGTCGTTGGTGAGGTAGAAGCGGCGTTCGGTCTCGACGACGTAGCTGAACAGCCGGACGACGTCGCGATACTCCCGGTAGAGCTGCAGCTCCATCTCGGTCTCGTACTTCTCGAGGTCCTCGGCACTCACGGGATCGCTCCCCATTCATCGTCGAGATCATGATCGGCCTGCGCCGCGCGCACGTTCACGTATGTTCGCCGGTGCTCAGGGCACGGGCCGTGCGCATCGAGCGCGCTTTGGTGATCCGGTGTGCAGTAGCCCTTGTGCGCGGCAAAGTCGTACGCCGGCCAGTTGTCGTGCATCGCCACCATCAACCGGTCGCGGGTGACCTTTGCGATGACCGATGCCGCCGCGATGCAGGCCGCCACCCGATCGCCCTTCCATACGGCGAGACCGGGAACCCCGAGACCCGGCACCGGGAAGCCATCGGTGAGGACGTACGCCGGGTGCACGGCGAGCTGGGACAGCGCGCGGCGCATGCCTTGCACGTTTGCGACGTGCAGCCCGATCCGGTCGACGTCGACAGCCGGGATGACGACCACCGACCAGGCCGCCGCCCGGCGTACCACCTGGGCGTAGACCCGCTCGCGGGCCAGCGGCGTCAACAGCTTGGAGTCGGCCAGCCCGGGCACCTCGCCGCGCTTGCCGGGCGGCAGCACCGCGGCCGCGACGACGAGCGGCCCCGCACAGGCACCCCGCCCGGCCTCGTCGACGCCGGCCACCGGGGTGAGCCCCTGCCGCGCCAGCGCACGCTCGTAGCCGTAGAGCCCGGCGTCCTTGCGCACCGTCCTGCGCGCCATGACGTCGACGCGCGCCGCTGCCTCAGCCATCCCCGGCAGCGTACGTCGGAGGCGCACGGCGGCGTCGACGCACCACCGCGATCACGACGATCAGCAGCAGCACCGCGAGCACGATGAGGCCGAGCACGTACCAGCCGGTGTGGCCGCTCGCGGTGGCCAGTCCGGGCTGGCCGAAGGTCGACGGCACCGGGAGCGTCCGCCATTGCGACACCGGCCAGATCACGACGAAGGCCCGGCCGATGACGTCGCTGACCGGGATCGGGCCGTTGACCCGCGAGTCCTCCGAGTTGTCCCGGTGGTCGCCCATGACGAACAGCTCGCCCTTGGGCACGCGCACGGTCTTGCCCTCGAAGTTGTCCGCGGAGCAAGGATGCGAGCCCGGATACAGGAACGGCTCGGTCAGCGCGTGCCCGTTCACCCGGAGTACGTCGCCCTTGCACGAAACCGTGTCTCCGCCCACCCCGATGACGCGCTTCACGAAGTCGCTGCTGGTCGACGGCGCGAGGCCGATCGCCGCGCCGATGTCGTGCAGCACGCGGGAGACCGGGTTGGTCGGGGTCGTGAAGTCGGACTCGTCCGGCCATCCGGGCGGCCCCTTGAACACGACGACATCCCCCCGGTGCGGCGAGGAGAAGTCGTAAGCGAGCTTGTTGACCAGCACCCGGTCGTACGGGTGGCCCGGGCTGGTGCCCGGTGCCCCCGACGGATTGCCACCCTGCAGCGTGTTCTCCATCGACGCGGAGGGGATGTAGAACGCCTGCACCAGAAAGGTCTTGATGATCAGCGCCAGCACGAGCGCGACCACGACCAGGATGGGGAACTCCATCCACAGCGGCATGCCCTTCGCGACGTCATCGCGGGCGGGAGTGGTCACGTCACCTCGGTGTGGCGGACGGCGCAGGAGGGTCAGCGGCTCGGCGCCGCTTCGCGCTTCTCCTTGATCTTCGCCTTCTTCCCGCGAAGGTCACGCAGGTAGTACAGCTTCGCGCGGCGGACGTCGCCGCGCGTGACCACCTCGAGGTGGTCGACGACCGGAGAGTGGACCGGGAAGGTGCGCTCGACCCCCACGCCGAAGCTCACCTTGCGGACCGTGAAGGTCTCCCGGACGCCGCCGCCGTGGCGGCGGATGACGACGCCCTGGAACACCTGGACCCGGGTGCGGTTGCCCTCGACGACCTTGACGTGCACCTTCACGGTGTCGCCCGGCCGGAACGCTGGGATGTCGCTGCGCAGCGAGGCGGCGTCGATCGCGTCGAGCGTCTGCATGGTGGTCGGTTCCTCGGTTCGCGGGCGCGCCGGAAGGCACGCAGCGGTCTGGCGGTGCCCTCCACTGTGCCACAACCGGCCTGCGAGAGGGTAATCGCGTCAGGTCAGCAGATCGGGCCGGCGTTCCTGCGTGCGCGCTCGGGATTGCTCGTCCCGCCAGCGGGCGATCGCCGCGTGGTCGCCGGACAGCAGCACGTCCGGTACGCCGAGTCCTCGCCATTGCGGCGGCCGGGTGTACGCGGGGGCTTCGAGCCGCCCGTGGTGCTCGGCGAACGAGTCGTCGACCGCGGACTCGCAGTTGCCCATGAAGCCAGGGATCAGGCGGGTCACGGCCTCCACGATCACCAACGCCGCAACCTCGCCGCCGGCGAGCACGTAGTCGCCGATCGACACCTCCGCGACCGGCATCCGACGCCCGGCATCTTCGACCACCCGCGCGTCGATGCCTTCGTACCGTCCGCACGCGATCACCAGCCAGGGCAGCCCGCTCCAGGCGCGAGCATCGGCCTGGGTGAACCGGCGACCCGACGGTGTCGGCACGACCAGCAGGGGTGGTCCGCCTGCCCCTGGCGGCGGGTCCGCGGCGATCGCGTCGAGCGCGCGGCCCCACGGCTCCGCGCGCATCAGCATGCCGGGCCCTCCGCCGTACGGCGTGTCATCGACACTGCGGTGGACATCGGCGGTGTGGTCCCGCAGGTCGTGCACTCGTGCATCGACCAGGCCGCTCGCACGCGCCTTGCCGAGAAGGGACACGTCCAGCGCCGCGAAGTAGTCGGGGAAGATCGTCACCAGGTCGATGCGCATCACAGGTCCAACAGCCCTTCGGGCGGGTCGACCACCAGCCGGCCGGAGGGGACGTCGACGGTGGGCACGATCGCCGCGACGAAGGGCACCAGCACCTCGCCGCCGTCAGGCCCGGCGATAACCAGCAGATCGGCGCCGGGCGGATGAACGACGTCGGTGACGTCGCCGATCGGCGCGCCGTCCACCGACACGGCCGCGAGGCCGATCAGGTCGTGGTCCCAGTACTCCTCGTCCTCACCCAGCGCCGGGCTGGTCGAGGAGTCGGCGACCAGCATCGTCCCGCGCAACGCGTCCGCCGCGGTGCGGTCGGCGACCCCGGCGAAGCGCACCAGCAGCCGGCCGGCGTGCCAGCGCGCGGCGTCGATCCGCAGCGGTCCTTTGTCGGCCGGATCGGTCTCGATCACGCCGCCCACCGCAAAGCGATCCTCGGGGCGGTCGGTGCGAACGTCCACCGCGACCTCCCCGCTGATGCCGTGCGCCTTCGCGATGCGCCCGACCACGAGCCGCATGGGGCCGCCCTGCGCTAGCGCACGCGGTCGACGTCCACGAGATCGACCCGCACGCCGCGCCCGCCGAGCGCGGTCATCACCGTGCGCAGCGCCTTCGCGGTGCGTCCGGTGCGGCCGATCACCTTCCCGAGGTCGTCGGGGTGGACCCGCACCTCGAGCACTCGCCCCTGCCGGCGCTCGATCAGGTCCACGGTCACGTCGTCGGGATGGTCGACGATCCCGCGCACCAGGTGTTCGAGCGCGTCCTCGAGCACTACTCGCCGGCTTCTGGCGCAGCGGCCTCGTCCGGCGCCGCCTCAGCGGCCGGCGCGGCCTCAGCAGCGGGCGCTTCCTCAACCGCGGCCGCTTCCTCAGCCGCGGGCTCGTCCTCGACGGGTGCGGCCGGCGCCTCGGCTTCGGCGGGCTCAGTCGGCGCTTGCGCCTCGGCCGGCGGCGCAGGCTCGGCCGGCGCGTCTGCGTCACTCGGCGCTGCGGGCTCGGCCGACTTCGCCGCGGTCTTCTTGGCGGCGGTCTTCTTCGCCGCGGTCTTCTTCGCGGGGGCGTCGGCCGGCAGGCTCTCCTTGGCCGCCGCCTCGAAGGCCGCCTTGCGGTCCGCGCGCGGGGCGGCGGTGCGGACACCCTCGGCCGGCGCCGGTTCGCCCTTGTGGGCCTGCCAGTCGCCGGTGAGCTTCAGGATCGCCGCGACCGGCTCGGTGGGCTGCGCACCGACCGACAGCCAGTAGCGGGCACGCTCCGAGTCGAGCTCGATCAGCGAGGGCTCCTGCTTCGGGTGGTACTTCCCGATCGTCTCGATCACCCGGCCCTCGCGCTTGGTCCGCGAGTCGGCGACGACGATTCGGTAGTACGGCGCGCGG
This sequence comes from Mycobacteriales bacterium, assembly GCA_035504215.1. NCBI lineage: Bacteria > Bacillati > Actinomycetota > Actinomycetes > Mycobacteriales > Mycobacteriales bacterium. The sequence continues at coordinate 10,034 of DATJSI010000099.1, read as the reverse complement.
ATCTTGCCCAGCCGCATGAGTCGGATCTTGGTTGCCACGAAGTGCAGGTCTCCTGGGTAGGTGCGCGCGGGCGCGCCGGTGGCGGCCTCTGGTGCGATCAGGCCGGTTCGTGCTCACGGCCATTCTGCCAGAGGTTGCCCGCTACGGGTCGGGCCTACCGGCCGGCCCTACTTCACCGGGAGCTGGCCGGCCCGCCAGACGTCGCGCAGGCCCCACGGCATGATCACGAACCCCCAGAGTGCGGCGCCGCCGAGCTCGAGCCCGCCGGTCAGGATCCCGGCGATCACCAGCACGATGAACGGGATGACCAGGGCCAGGGTCGCGATGATCCGCCCGGTGGGACCGAAGGTGGTCTGCGTCTTGCGCCAGCGGGTACGGACGACCGGCGGCGGCAGTGCGGGCGCGGCGGACACCGGTCTGGTCACGGTGGCGGTCGCGGTCATCGTCGCCGCAGGCACGTTGGCCGCCCGGCCGCGAGGTGCGTAGCACTGCCCGCACCAGTCGACGGACGCGTTCAGCGAGGCACCGCACGCATAGCAAGTTTCGGACTCCACCTGGACAACATCGGCGCAGCGCAGCGCGCACTTCACCTCAGCGGGCGCCGGGGTCGCCCTTGCCGGGAAGCTGCAGATTCGACAGATCAGGCGCCAACCCGGGCGGAAGCGACATTCCCGGCGGCAGACGTGGTGGCATCGCCACGCGCGGGCCGCCCTTGGCCCGCCGGCCGGACTTGCCCTTCTTGCCCTTCTTCGCCGTACGCCGCATGCCCGGCATCCCGAGCCCACCGGTCATCTGCTGCATCATCTTGCGGGCCTCGCCGAAGCGGTTGACCAGCTGGTTGACGTCGGTGACGGTGACGCCGGCGCCCTTCGCGATCCGCACCCGGCGCGAACCGTTGAGGATCCGCGGGTCCTGGCGCTCGGAGGGCGTCATCGAGCGGATGATCGCCGCGATCCGGTCGAGGTCGCGGTCGTCGATCTGGGAGATCGCGTCCTTCATCTGGCCCATGCCCGGCAGCATCCCCAGGACGTTGCCGATCGGGCCCATCCGCTTGACCATCATCATCTGCTCGAGAAAGTCCTCGAGGGTGAGGTCGCCGCCGCCGCCGAGCATGCGCTCGGCCATCCGGGCGGTCTCGTCCGCCTCGAAGGTGCGCTCGGCCTGCTCGATCAGCGTCAGGACGTCGCCCATGCCGAGGATCCGTGACGCCATCCGCTCCGGGTGGAACACGTCGAAGTCGTCGAGCTTCTCCCCCGTCGACGCGAACAGGATCGGGCGGCCCGTGACCTTCGCCACCGACAGCGCCGCGCCGCCGCGGGCATCACCGTCGAGCTTGGTGAGCACGACACCGGTGAAGCCGACCCCGTCGCGGAACGCCTCGGCCGTGCTGACCGCGTCCTGGCCGATCATCGCGTCGACGACGAAGAGGATCTCGTCCGGCGTGACCGCGTCGCGGATCGCCATCGCCTGGGCCATCATCTCCGCATCGACGCCCAGCCGCCCTGCGGTGTCGACCACGACGACGTCATGCCCCAGCCGCTTGGCATGCTCGATCGCGTCGCGCGCAACGGCAACGGGATCCCCGACGCCGTTGCCGGGCTCCGGGGCGAAGACGTCGACACCGGCCTGCCCGCCGACAACCTGAAGCTGCTGCACCGCGTTCGGCCGCTGGAGGTCGGCGGCCACGAGCAGCGGCGCGTGCCGCTGCGTCTTCAGCCACCGGCCGAGCTTGCCGGCCAGCGTGGTCTTGCCGGTGCCCTGCAGGCCGGCGAGCAGGACGACGGTCGGCGGATGCTTGGCGAGGGTGAGCGTCCGGGTCTCGCCGCCGAGGATCGCGACGAGCTCCTCATTGACGATCTTGATGACCTGCTGCGCGGGGTTGAGGGCTGCGCTGACCTGCGACCCGTGCGCCCGCTCCTTGACCGCCGCGATGAACTCGCGGACCGCGGGCAGCGCGACGTCGGCCTCGAGCAGCGCGATCCGGATCTCGCGGGTCGTCGCGTCGATGTCCGCATCGGAGAGCCGGCCCTTGCCGCGCAGGCCGGCGAACGCGGCCTCCAGCCGCTCGGACAGGGTCTCGAACATCAGGCCAAGGCTACGTCGGGCGCGGCCTCGACCTCCGTGCCGCCGCCGGCGTACAGCTCCTCGATTCGATCGCCGTAGCGCTGCAGGACGCCACGCCGCTTCAGCTTCATGGTCGGCGTGAGCACGTCCGTGTCCGGCAGCCACTCCTCGCCGATGACGAGGATCCGTCGCGGCTGCTCGACCCTGGACAGCCGGGCGTTCGCGGACGCGACGTCCCGCGCGATACCGGCAACCACCTCCGGATCGGCGGCCACCTGATCGACCGACCGGCCCGCGTAGCGCGCGGCGACCGCGTCGGGGTCAAGGGTCAGCAACGCCACCAGGTAGGGCTGACCCTCACCGATCGCCATCGCCTGGCCGACCAGCGGGACCGTCTTCAACACCGCCTCGACGTTGGAGGGCGACACATTCTTGCCGCCGGCGGTGATGATGAGCTCCTTCTTGCGGTCGACGATCTTCAGGTAGCCGTCCTCGTCGAACTCGCCGATGTCGCCGGTGTGCAGCCAGCCGTCGGCATCGAGCGCGTCCGCCGTACGAACCGGGTCGTCGAGGTAACCGGTGAACACGATCGGCCCCCGGCACAGCACCTCGCCATCGTCGGCGGTGACGACCTCGATGCCGGGATACGCCGTTCCCACCCGTCCGACCTTCACCAGGTGCGGCTCCCAGGTCATGCCGCCGCAGTTCTCGCTCATGCCGTAGACCTCGCTCATCGGCAGCCCGATGTCGCGCAGGAAGTCGATCACCTCGGGCGGGATGGGAGCCGCACCGCTGAAGGCGTACTCGCACTCGTCGAGGCCGATCGCCTTGCGCACCGGCGCGAAGGCGACCTCGTCGACGAATGCCCACGTCTCGGCGAGCTCGCCGGACGGCTCCTCGCCTCGCGCGCGCAGCTGCTGGACCTGCCGTCCCACCCGCATGGCATCGGCGAAGCCGGCCGCTGCTTCGGGCCCTCGTGCCTCAACCTGCGCCTGGATGCCGGCGACCAGCTTCTCCCAGACCCGGGGCGGCCCGAACAACGCGGTCGGGCGGACCTGCGACAAGTACGCCGCCAGCTGGGTCATGTCGGCACACGGAACGACTTCGGAGCCGCGCAGGATGTGGTTGTAGTGACTCACCATCCGCTCGGCGATGTGCGCCATCGGCAGGTAGGACACCAGCCGCTTGCCCTCGTCCGTGCGGCGGTGGCTGTAGCTGGCGAAACACTCCGAGGCCGCGATCACGTTGCGGTGGTTCAGCATCACGCCCTTGGGTGGCCCGGTAGTGCCGGAGGTGTAGATCACCGTCAACAGGTCGGCCGGGTCGAGGGCGAGCTCGGCGGCCTGCAGGTCGATCGGATCATCGGTTCGCAGTTCGTCCCACGCGATCGTTCCGTCCGGCGCCGCTCCGACGACGACGACCGAACGCAGGCCTTGACAGTCACCGGCGGCGGCGAGCATCCGTTCGACGAATGTGCCGTCCTCGACGACGGCAACGCCCGCTCGGCAGTGCCCGACCAGATAGGCGATCTGCTCCGGCGACGACGAGTTGTAGATCGAGATCGGCGTCGCACCGAGGGCGACGACGGCGAGATCGACGATATGGAACTCGACCCGGTTGCGCAGCATCAGCACGACCCGGTCGCCACGGCCGACACCCAGCGCCGCCAGCCCTCCTGCCACGCGCGCGGCCGCCTCGGTGTACTCGCTCCACGTGAGGGTCTGCGGGTTGGCGACACCGAACCCATGAAGGTCGCGGATGGCTACATCGGCAGGCTGGCGAGCCGCCGTACGCAGGAATCCGTCGAGCACAGTGCGCGCCTCGTCGCTCATTGCGGAACCGTACGACGCACAATCCCGTTGTGACGAGTGCTTCGACGGTGCGGGTTCCTGACCTCGCAGGCAAGACAGTGATCGTCGCCGGCCCGGGCCTCGGTTTGGCCGAGATCGTCGATGCCTTCGTCGCGAACCACGCGCTGGTCGCGCTCGTCGCCTCGGACCGGGAGCTGGTCCGCGGACCCGGACGCGCAGCCGACAATGCCGACCCACCTGTCGTCGCGATCACGGAAGACGCGGCCAACCCGCAGTTCTGGGCGCGGTTCGTGCCGCAGGTCGAGCAGCGGCGCGGGCCGATCGACGTCGTCGTGGCCGTCGGCCCGGCGGAGAACAGAGCCGCGCTGCGCGCGGCGGTCGAGGCGGACATGGCCGCCCGTCGGCGCGGCATCGTGATCGAGATCGATGCCACCGTTGAGCCGATCGAGCCGCGCGCGGGTGTGCGGCATCGGCGGATCGAGGTCGGACCCGAGCCGGACCCGAAGGCGGTCGCCGCGCTCGTGCTGCTCTGCGCGAGCGACCTCCTGGAGTCGGGCGAGCTGTCCGTGGCGCTGCCCTAACCGGCCGCGGCCTCGCACGCGGCGAGCAGGGCGTACTCGATCCGCTCGCGACGCACGTCGTCCGCCACCGGGCCGCCGTACTCGTCGACGACGTAGAAGGTGTCGACGGCTTCCGCACCCATCGTGTGGATGCGAGCCGTGCGTACGTCCAAGCCGGCCTCGGCAAGCGCCTTCGTCAGCCGGTAGAGCAAGCCGTCGGCGTCGTGGGCACGCACCTCGACGACGGTCGCGGTCCGTGAAGCGTCGTCGAACCACACCACGCGCGGCGACGCCGAGACCCGTCGCCGGCTCGGGGCGTAGGTGCGCTCGCGATCGGTCAGGCGTCCGGCGAGTGCCGCAGGGTCGTCGTAGGCGCGACGCACCGCGGCCCGGAGCAGGGCGACGTCGGGCATCGTGCCGAACCGGGGCGCCACGTCGAAGACGGTGACGCCCATCGGCCCGACGGCCGAGCCCGCCGAGGCGGCGACCGCCGACCGGATCTCCAGCCGCTGCAGGGCCAACGCACCGGACCATCGCCACAGCAACCCCGGGTGATCGGGCGCAACCACCGTCACCCGCAGACCCGTCACCTGCACTGCGAGCTCACCCTCGCTCGCAAGTGCCAGCTGCGACTCGTCGAGTGCGGGCAACGGCGGGGCCGGCTCGCCGGCGAGGTCGGCGCGGACCAGGTCGACCAGCTGGTCGACCAGACCCGCCTTCCACTCACTCCACGCCGCGGGGCCGGTGGCGGCCGCATCGGCGACGGTCAGCGCGTGCAGCAGGTCGAGCGTCGCACGGTCACCGACGGCGTCCGCCACGGTCTCGATCGTCGCCGGGTCGGTGAGGTCGCGGCGGGTCGCGGTGTCGGGCAGCAGGAGGTGGTGGCGAACCAGCCGCGTGAGCGTCGCGATGTCGGCCGGCTCGAAGCCGATCCGCGCCGCGATCGTGGGGACGACGCCGACGCCGGCATCCGTGTGGTCGCCCGGGTAGCCCTTGCCGATGTCATGCAGCAACGCCCCGAGCAGCAGCAGGTCCGGCCGGGCGACCCGCCGCGTGAGCGCTGAGGCCTCCGCGGCGGTCTCGATCAGGTGCCGGTCGACGGTGTAGCGATGGACCGGGTTGTGCTGGGGACGGCAGCGCACCGCTGCCCATTCCGGGAGCACACGGACCAGCAGCCCCGCCTGGTCGAGTGCCTCGAACACCCCGATCGCCGGGCGGCCCGCACCGAGCGTCGCGATCAGGGCCTGCCGGGCGTCGCCCGGCCAGGGATCGGGCAGTGCAGCCGCTTCCCGCTCGAGCCGGGCGAGGGCATGCGCCCCGATCGGCAGGCCGGACTCGGCGGCGGCCGCCGCCACCCGCCAGACCAGGCCGGGGTCCGAGCCGGGATCGGCGTCTCGCGAGAGCTGTACCCAACCGTCCTGCGCGACCACACCGTCGGCGAGCGGGCGCCGCTGCTGGGCGCGCCGCCGGTTCCACGGGCGGCTCGCCGGCCGGGCCGCCTCCGTCCGACGGATCGCCTCGTCGGCGGCGAACGCGATCCGCCGCGCCGCCGACGACACGGATCGGATCAGCTCGTCACCGTCCGCCAGCCCGAGCGCCGCGGCAACCGGGTCGTGCTCCTGCTGCACCAGGCGATCGGAGCGGGGGTTGCGCCGATGCAACTCGCCGCGGACGTCCAGCAGCCACTCGTACGCCGCTACCACGGCCGGCGAGGGTGGGTCGACCAGCCAGGCGGCAGCCAACGCGTGCACGGCGTGGATGTCGCGCAGGCCACCGCGCGCCTCCTTCAGGTCGGGCTCGAGCAGGAACGCGAGCTCGCCGAAGCGCTCGGTGCGCGAACGAACCGCCGCGATCAGTTCAGGAACCCGGCGGCGCGCATCGCGACGCCACTCGCCGTACGCACGGGTGTGCAGCTCCGAGAACAGCGCTGCGTCGCCGGCGACCGGCCGGCTGTCCAGCAGCCCGAGCGCGGCCCTGAGATCGTGCCGGGCCACCTCGATCGCCTGGTCGACGGTCCGGACCGCGTGATCCAGTCCGACACCGGCGTCCCAGATCGGGTACCACAGCGCGTCAGCGACTCCGGCGGCATCCGTGCCTGCACGGTGCACGAGCAGCAGGTCGAGGTCGCTGCCCGCGGCCGGCTCGGCGCGGCCGTAGCCGCCGACCGCGACCAGCGCGACCCCGGGGGCGGCCCCCAGCCGTTCTGCCAACCAGCGATCGGTCGCGCGGGTCAGCTCGGCGCGAAGCTCACCGCCGGTGAGCTCTGGCCGGCCGAGGACGGCGTCTCGGGTGGCCCGCAACTGCACTGCCGCGCTGCCGTGCACGTCGCTCATGCAAGCCGGGCCGCGTTGCCATGGTGTTTCGCCGTGGTTAAGCCCCCAGCAGCGCGGCCACGAACACCTCGGGCTCGAACGGAGCCAGGTCGTCGGGGCCCTCACCCAGGCCGACCAGCTTGACCGGTACGCCGAGCTCCTGCTGCACGGCAAGCACGATGCCTCCCTTCGCGCTGCCGTCCAGCTTGGTGAGGACGACGCCGGTGACGTCGACTGCGGAGCCGAAGATGCGGGCTTGGATGAGCCCGTTCTGGCCGGTCGTCGCGTCGAGCACGAGCAACACCTCGTCCACCGGCGCGTCCCGCTCGACCACCCGCTTCACCTTTGCCAGCTCGTCCATCAGCGGAGTCTTGGTGTGCAGCCGGCCGGCCGTGTCGATGACCACCGTGTCGACGCCGTCGCGCCGGCCGGTCGCCACTGCGTCGAAGGCGACGCTCGCCGGATCGGAACCCTCCGCACCGCGCACCACGGTGGCTCCGACCCGCTCGGCCCACGTCGCCAGCTGCTCGACCGCCGCAGCGCGGAAGGTGTCCGCGGCCCCGAGCAGCACGGTACGACCGTCGCCCACCAGGACCCGCGCGAGCTTTCCGCAGGTCGTCGTCTTGCCGGTGCCGTTCACCCCGACCACGAGGACGACCGCGGGATGACCGTCGTGCGGCGCCGTGTGCAAGCTGCGGTCGGCGTCGGGGTGCAGCGTCTCGAGCAGCTCCGCCCGCAGCAGCTCGCGCACCTGCTCGGGGTCTCGAGTGCCGAGAACCCGCACCCGCTCGCGCAACCGGTCGACCAGCGCGGTGGACGCGGCCACCCCGACATCGGAGGTGAGCAGCACCTCTTCGAGCTCTTCCCAGGTCTGGTCGTCGATCGTGTCCTTGGACAGCAGCGCGAGCAGCCCGCGACCCAGCGTGGACCGCGAGCCCGACAGCCGGTCCCGAAGCCGGACCAGCCGTCCAGCGGAGGGCGGTGGTCGCTCGATGACCGGCGCGGCGGCCTCCGGCTCGGCACCCTCCGGCTTGACCGCCGGCTCGACCTCCGGCTTGATCGCCGGCTTCGCCGGCGGGGCAGGTGGCACCTCGACGATCGGCGGCCGCGCGCGGCGCGACGGAGCCAGGAGGAACGCGGCGAGTCCGGCCACGACGAGCACGGCCACGACGATGACGACGATCACGATTGCCACGACGGCAAATCCTGTCAGACCGGTTCGGGCTCCGGTTCACGCAGCCGCTGGCTGATGACCTCGGTGATGCCGTCGCCGCGCATGGAGACGCCGTACAGCGTGTCGGCGACCTCCATCGTCCGCTTCTGGTGCGTGATGACGATGAGCTGCGACGTCGACTGCAGCTCCGCCAGCAGGTCGACGAGCCGGGACAGGTTCCGGTCGTCCAGCGCCGCTTCGACCTCGTCCAGGACGTAGAACGGCGAAGGCCGCGCCCGGAAGATCGCCACCAGCAGGGCGATCGCGGTCAGCGACCGCTCGCCACCGGACAGCAGCGACAGCCGCTTGACCTTCTTGCCGGGCGGCCGGGCCTCGACGTCCACGCCGGTGGTCAGCCAGTCGTCGGGGTCGGTGAGGACCAGGCGTCCGGACCCGCCCGGGAACAGCACGCCGAACACGGTCTCGAACTCCCGCGCGACGTCCTCGTAGGCCGAGCGGAAGATCTGCTCGACCCGGTCGTCGACCTCCTTGATGACGACGAGCAGGTCACGCCGCGACGCCTTCAGGTCCTCGAGCTGCTCGGAGAGGAACTTGTGCCGCTCCTCCAGCGCCGCGAACTCCTCCAGGGCGAGCGGGTTGACCTTGCCGAGCAGGGTGAGCGCACGTTCGGCGGATCGCCAGCGCTTCTCTTGAACCGCGCGGTCGTACGCCGTGGCCTCGGTGCCCTCCGGCGCGTCCGGAGCGGGCGGCACGAGCACCTCGGGTCCGTACTCCGACAGCAGCGTCTGCGGGGTGATCGCGAAGTCCTCGGCGACCTTGGCCTCGAGGGTCTCGATCCGCAACCGCTGCTCGGCCCGCGCGACCTCGTCGCGGTGCACCGCACCGGTCAGCGTTTCGAGCTCGGCCGCCAGCTCTCGCGCCGTGCCCCGGACGGCCAGCAGGTCGCCCTCGGTTGCCGTGCGGGCCTGGTCGGTGGCGCTCCGCTCGGCCGCGGCCGCGTCGAGCGAGCGCTCGATCGCGACCAGCGCGTACGCCGTCACCGTCCCGATCGCGGCTGCGACCGCCGACTCGCGCTCGCGCCGGCGAACGAGCGCCGCGGCCCGCTCGCGGGCCGCTCGCTCGGCCGCCTCGGCCTGCTCGATCTGCTCGATCCGAGCGGACAGCGCATGCGCCCGCTCCTCGCCGGTGCGTACCGCGAGCCTCGCCTCGACCTCGCCGGCCCGCGCGTCGGCGACCAGCCGGTCGAGGCGATCACGGTCCCCCCGGTCCGGCTCGTCGTCGTCGTCGGATGCCGCCTCCGCCGCCGCCAACCGGGCCTCGAGGGCCGCCAGCCCCTGCAGGTCGCGATCGCGAGCGAGCGACGCCTCGTCGATCGCGGTGGCGAACCGCTCGGTCTCCGCGGCGGCGGCCCGCGATGCGGCGCCGAGCTGGCCGAGCCGTTCGGCCACGGACGCGAGCCGGGCATCGGACTCGTGCAGCTCCGCGAGGGCGGCCTCGGCCTCGTCCTGCGCGCGAGCGGCCTGCTCGCCCGCGGCGGACAGCGCGAAGCGCAGCCGCTCGCCGCGGTGGGTCAGCGTCGCGAGCTCGCGCTCGGCCTCCGCGTGCGCGGCGCGGACCTCGAGCAGTGAGGGAGCGGTCATCGATCCGCCGGCCGACCAGCCGAGGCCGACGACGTCACCGTCCGGGGTGACCGCCCGCAGTTGCGGCGCGCGCTCGACCAGCGAGCGGGCACCGGCCAGGTCGCCGACGAGCACGGTGTCGGCGAGCAACCGCTGCAAGGCCGGCCGAAGCAGCTCCGGCGCGGACACGACGTCGATGGCGTACGTCGTACCGGCGGGCAGGTCCTGGCGGGTTACGGCGGGCATCGGTGCCCCGCCGACCAGCAGGCCGACCCGGCCGGCGTCGTCGCGCTTGAGCATCGCGATCGCGGCAGCGGCGTCGGCGAGGCTGCGCACCGCGACGGCGTCGGCGGCGGCTCCCAACGCGGCCGCGACGGCGGTCTCGTGGCCGGGCGCGACGGAGACGACCTCGGCGACCGTGCCGAGCACACCAGGTAGTGCCGGACCGGCCGCGATCAGCGCGCCCGATCCGTCCTTGCGGTTCAGCCCGAGCG
>DATJSI010000098.1 GCA_035504215.1 Mycobacteriales bacterium | reverse complement strand
CGGGGTTCGCGATCCACCGTGGCATCAATGCCGCGCCCTTGTAGACGGAGTTGATGATGCTCTGCCGGTTCAGCGCATCCGAGAGCGCCTGGCGGACCTTGACGTTGCCGAGCGGGCCTTTGGCGTTGGACACGATCAGGGCGTCGGTCGACGCACCCGGGCCTTGGTAGACGCTGACGTTCTTGTTGTTCTCCAGCTGGCTGAGCGTCGAAAGGCCGAAGGTGTAACCGCCCTGGACCGCACCGGTGATCAGGCCGGAGGTGAAGGTCGAGGTGTCCGGCACGCCCTTGAGCAGGATCGAGCCCACCTTCGGCGTAGGAACGGCCGGGTTCCAGTAGTTCGGGTTGGCGACCGCGGTGACGCCGACGCCGGGCTTGAAGGACTTGAACTTGTACGCGCCGGTGCACATGATGCCGCCGCCGGGGGTGCCGTAGTTCTTGCCCTGCTTCTCGGCGTACGCCTTCTCGATGATGATGCCGGGCATCGACGAGAGCTCCCCCGCCAGCCAGTAGTCCGGCTGCTTGAGAGTGATCGTGACCTGGTCGGCACCGCTCGCCGCGATCGACTTCACCCGCGAGAACACCAGGCCGTAGAACCCGCCGAGTGCGGCGTTGGTGTTGCGGTCGAGGCTGTAGACGACGTCGGCCGGGGTGACCGGGTGGCCGTCCCAGAACTTCGCCGCGGGGTTGATGTCGAACTGCATCGTGGTCGGAGTCGGGTAGGTGAGCGTGGCCAGGCCCGGGCCGATCGACCCGTCCGGCGCCTGCTTCAGCAGGGACTCACACATCAGCGAGTCGGCTGTGTTCTCCGGGTAGTCGAAGGCGTAGATCGGGTCGAGCGAGTTGACGTCGCGGTAGACCGCCCACGTCACCGACGAGACCGGCTGCGTGCCGGCCGTCGTGGTCGTCACCAGGCCCTTGGTCGGCGAGACGCTCCCCGCCGTACCTCCGCCGGAGGACGCCGAGCGTCCGCACGCGGCTGCGACCAGCGCCAGAACGACAAGCACCAGCGTGGTGCGGGTGGTGTAGCGGCTGCGCTTCATCGGGGTCCCCTCCCATGGTGCGGGTCTGGATGCGCGGTCAGGTTGCGTCGTGGACGAGCTCGCCGCGCACCCAGGTCTGGCGCGCGGTGGCCCGGCAGATGTCGTGCGGGTCGATTGCTGCAAGGTCGGCGTCGATGACGACGACGTCGGCGTCCATCCCGGCGCCGATCGTGCCGGCATGGTCGGCCACGCCGTTGACCGCCGCACTGCCGGATGTGTACGCCGCAAGCATCGTGGCGAGCTCGATCGACTGCTCGGGCAGGAACGGGTCGTTGCCGGCACCGCCGGCGTCGGCCGGCAGGCTGCGGTTCACCGCGACGTGCATGCCGAGCAGCGGGTTGGGGCTACTGACCGGCCAGTCACTGCCCCCGCACATCGGCGCGCCGGCCGCCTCCAGCGACCGGAACGGATACTGCCATCCGGCCCGCCGTTCGCCCAGGAACGGGATGGTCAGCTCATCCATCTGTGGCTCATGCGTGGCCCACAGCGCCTGCATGTTCGCGGTCGCGTTCAACCCGGCGAAGCGCGGGATGTCGTCGGGATGCACGACCTGCAGGTGCGCGAGGTGATGGCGCCGCTCGTGCGAGCCACTCGCCGCCCGCGCGGCCTCGATCGCGTCGAGCGCGTTACGGACCGCGCGGTCGCCGAGGGCGTGGAAGTGGACCTGGAAGCCCTGCCGGTCGAGCTCGGTGACGAAGTGCGGTAGGCCCTCCGGATCGATGAAGTCGATGCCGGTGTGATCACCGCCGCACTCGTCGATGCCCTGGTAGGGCTCGAGCATCGCGGCGGTGTGGTTCTCCGCGACGCCGTCCAGCATCATCTTCACGCTGGTGGCGCGGAACCGGTCGCTCTGCCACCGGGAGCGGCGTTCCATCAGATGTTCGACCTGCTCGAGCCCACGGTCGCGTTCCCACCACAGCGCCCCGACCACCGTGACGATGAGCGAGCCGTCGCCGGCCGCTCTCAGGTACGCCGGAAGCGGGTCGGCTCCATCCTGGTAGTCGCCGATGATCGCGTCCTGCCAGCCGGTGATGCCGAGACCGAGCAGGTGACCCTGCGCAACCAGCAGCGCCTGGTACCAGTCCTCCGCGGTGACCGCCGGCAGCAGCCGGCCGACGAGGGCGGACGCGCCCTCCTGCAGCATGCCGACCGGACTGCCACCGGCGTCCCGCTCGATCCTGCCGTCGGCGGGATCGGGCGTGCTCGCGTCCACACCAGCGAGCTCGAGCGCCTTCGAGTTGACCCACGCCCCGTGACCGTCGCGGTTCGGCAGGAACACCGGGCGGTCCGGCACGACCGCGTCGAGCAGCTCGCGGGTCGGGATGCCGCGCGGGAACGCATCCATCGACCAGCCACCGCCGGTGATCCACTCCTCGCCGGGATGGCGGCTGGCGTACTCGGCGACCAGGGAGACGTAACCGGCGGCGGTGTCGGCCCCGCGCAGGTCACAGTGCCGCATCTGGTTGCCGGCGAACACGGGATGCGCGTGCGAGTCGATGAAGCCGGGCACCAACGTGCCACCCGAGAGGTCGACCGGCTCCGCCGTACCGGGATCGACATCCGGCCCGACCTCGGCGATCCGACCGGCGCGAACGAGAACCGTCGTGCCTGCGTCGAGAAACCGATGACCGTCGAACACCCGGCCACCGGAGAAGAACAGATCGCCTGTCTGACCCGGCACCATCACCTCGCAGGTTGAGTGATGACGGCACCGAACCACCTGTGCGATATTTATGTCAAGGGCTTGGACCAAGACCCTGGTAACGATCGTGTACCGCCGTTCAGGCTGACCGTCGCACGGCGGGAGCACGGAGGGATGACGCGCCGATGGCACGATCCGCTGCAGCGCCCCGGCGCCGTAACGGACTCAAGCGCGGCAGCCTCACACCCGAGCTCATCGTCAGCGAGAGCCTGCGGTTACTCGACACCGAAGGCGTGTCCGGGTTCAGCCTGCCGAAGCTCGGCCGCGCGCTCGGCGCCGACCAGACCGCGGTCTATCGACACTTCGCGAGCAAGGACGACCTGATGCTCGCCATCGCCGACCGGCTGATCGAGGAGTCGACGGCCAACCTCACCGAGCACGACTGCTGGGTGGAGACGCTGGCGGACGTCGCCCGCCAACTTCGGGCCACCTATCTCGCGCACCCCGCTGCCGCTTCGCTCTCGGCCTGTCGTACGACCCGACGTCCGGCGGAGATGCGCGCCATCGACACCATCATCGGAGCGGTGCTGGGCGCCGGCTTCAAAGGCGCCGCCGCTGCGCGGATGTATCGCGCGTTCGGTGACTTCAACCTGGCCTGGTCGGGCGGCGAGGCGACCTTCCTCTCCCTTGACCCGGCCATCCAGCGTTTCGACCGGTCGGCGTGGACGCAGGCCTACCTCGAGGTCGGGCAGCAGGACTACCCGAATACGTGGCGAATCCGGACCGCGCTTCCGGACGTCGGCGACGACGAGATTTTCGAGTCGATCCTCGGCTTGGTGCTCGGCGGAATGCTTGCGGTCGCGCCCGAGCCTTGTGCCTGCAAGCGGCACTCGATCGATGCCCCGGGAAGGGTACGCGCGAGCGCCTGACCGCAGGTCACGACGGCCCTTCGGCTGCCGGCACAGCGACAGTGAACGCGACCATGCTCGCTTCCCGAGCCTCGCTGCGCGCCTTCTCGAAGAAATCGGGCGCGACGCAGGCGAACAGCGTCCGTCCGTCCACGCCGCCCAGGGCGCAGGCGTAGACGTTCGACTCCGTGCGCACCTCATCCGTGACCTCGCCGCCCTCGACCACTCGGAGCAGGCGTGCGCCGACGGCGTCTGCGATCCACAGCCCACCCTGGGCGTCGAGGCAGCTGCCGTCCGGAGCGACCACGGTTTGCGCCGTCATCTCCGCCAGCCATCGGCTGGTCGGCAGCGGCGCGAACTCCGCCCACAACCGCCGGTTCACCAGCGAGCCGTCCGGGGCGACATCGAACGCGGTGACCCGGTTGCCGAAGGTCTCGTTCACGACGAGGACGCCGTCCGGCGTCAGAACGGCTCCGTTGGGGAACCACAACTCTCCCGCGGCTTCGGTCACCGAGCCATCGGGATCGACCCGGTGAATGGACGCCGGTTCGAGTGGCGTTCTCGCCATCAGATCGAAGCCGAAGTTCCCGACATACGCCCTGCCGTGCCGGTCCACCACCATGTCGTTGAGGTGCCCGGCCGCGTAGTCGCTGAGGTCGGCGTGGGTAACGAGTTCACCGCTGTGTTCTCGGCGCAGGATCTGCCGATCACGCATCGACACCACGAGCAAGCGTCCGTCCGGCAGCCAGCCGAGGCCGGAGGGCTGACCGGGAACCTCCGCCTCTACTCGCAGATCGCTGCCGTTCTCCAATGCGGAGTACACGCGGTGGCCGTAGAAATCAGAGAACCAGAGGCGTTCGCGATGCCAGCGCGGCGCCTCGAGGAACGCAAACCCCTCCAGCACCAGATGGCTGGATGAATCGGTCATAGGTCCTCCTCCTGGCGCGCGCTCAGATCTCAGCAGTGTCCGCTGCCGGCTCACCAATGGATGCAGCAGGGCCTGGCAAGGCCGCACCGAGGGCCGCGTGCTGCAGCACGCAACCGAGGGAGAACGCAGCCAGCGTCAGCTACAACCGGGCTGGCTACCAGTGGTTGTGGCTGGGGCTGGCAAGGCCGCACCGAGGGCCGCGTGCTGTAGCACGCAACCGAGGGAGAACGCAGCCAGCGTCAGCTACAACCACTGGTAGATCCGCAGGATTCGCAGACGTAGCACGACCCTGCGGGGCGCATCTTGACCCCGCAGGACAGGCACAGCGGTGCGTCGGCCGCCGTACCTTGCTGCGCTTCGATCAGCTCGGTCGAGGAGTGCACCTCGATCGGGGCCTGGCTGGCGTGTGCCTCGACCGGAACCCCGCCGCGCATCGCCTCGACGTCGACATCCTCATCGCCCTCGGGCGGCGCCGTGGGCGCCGAGTCGTAGCCGCCCGCGGCCACCGTGGCCGCGCGCTCCTCGGCGGTGAAGATGCCGAGCTCAGCGCGGGTCTCGTACGGCAGGTAGTCCAGCGCGAGGCGGCGGAAGATGTAGTCCATCACCGACGCCGCCATGCGGATGTCCGGGTCGTCGGTCATGCCGGCCGGTTCGAAACGCATGTTGGTGAACTTCTGCACATAGGTGTCGAGCGGTACGCCGTATTGCAGTGCGATCGAGATCGCGATCGAGAAGGCGTCCATCACCCCGGACAGGGTCGAGCCCTGCTTGCCGAGCTTGAGGAAGACCTCACCGAGCCCGTCGTCGGGGTAGGAGCCGGCGGTCATATAACCCTCGGCGCCACCCACGGAGAACGACACGGTCTGCGACGGGCGCTGGCGCGGCAGCCGCTTGCGAACCAGTCGGCGCTCGGCCGCGTCCCTGGACCCAGAGTCCTCAGCCTTCTTCGCCTTCGCATCCGACAGCGGCTGGCCGACCTTGCAGTTGTCCCGGTAGATTGCCAGCGCCTTCAGGCCGAGCTTCCAGCCTTGGTAGTAGATGTCGGCGACTTCCTCGACCGTCGCGGACTCGGGCATGTTGACGGTCTTCGAGATCGCACCGGAGATGAACGGCTGCGTCGCCGCCATCATCCGCACGTGCCCGATCGGCGAGATCGAACGCTCGCCCATCGCGCAGTCGAACACCTCGTAGTGCTCGGGACGCAGCCCCGGCGCATCGATCACGTTGCCGTGTTCGGAGATGTGCTCGACGATCGCCTCGGCCTGCTCCGGCTGGTAGCCGAGCTTGGTCAGCGCCCGCGGGATGGTCTGGTTGACGATCTGCATCGACCCGCCACCGACCAGCTTCTTGAACTTCACCAGTGCCAGGTCCGGTTCGATCCCGGTGGTGTCGCAATCCATCATCAGGCCGATGGTGCCCGTCGGCGCGAGTACCGAGGCTTGCGCGTTTCGCCAGCCGTTGGCCTCGCCGATCGTCAGGCAGTCCTTCCACGCCTTGGTCGCGGCGTGCAGCACCCGCGCCGCGTCGGCGTCCACCGGGCGAACCGCGTCGTTGGCGGCCGCGTGCTTGCGCATGACCCGCTGGTGCGCGGTCGCGTTGCGGGCGTAGCCGTCGTAGGGGCCGACCACGCCGGCCAGCTCCGCAGAGCGCTTGTACGCCGTACCGGTCATCAGTGACGTGATCGCCGCGGCCAGCGAGCGGCCGCCTTCGCTGTCATAGGCGTGGCCGGTCGCCATCAGCAACGCGCCGAGGTTGGCGTAGCCGATGCCGAGCTGGCGGTAGGCCCGGGTGGTCTCGCCGATCGCCTCAGTCGGGAAGTCCGCGAAGCAGATCGAGATGTCCATCGCGGTGATGATGAACTCAACCGCCTTGGCGAACCGCGCCGAGTCGAACGTGTTGTCCTCGCCGAGGAACTTGAGCAGGTTGAGCGACGCGAGGTTGCACGAGGAGTTGTCGAGGTGCATGTACTCGGAACAGTTCGCCACAACGACGCCGCCGACGATGTAGCTGTGGTTACGCGGCTCGGTCAGGTTGTAGGTGGTCTCGAAGCCACGCGACTCCCGCGACCGCATCCGCACGGTCTCGTCGGTGTGGTAGACACCGTGCGCGTCCAGCGCTGCGCGAAGCTTCTCCTCCTTCGCCGGCACGTCGAAGCCGATGGTGGCGAGGTACTCGCGGGCGCTGTGCCCGGTGATCCGCAGGTCATATGACGGACCGTCGGAGCCGTAGACGCGTTCGGTGCCGTCCTTGCGGACGTAGGTGAAGGTCGCGTCCTTCGCGGGCATCGCGTAGATGCGCGACGCCATTCCCATCGAGGCGAGGACTTCCTGCACCCCGAGGAGCAACTCCTCCGAGCGAGAGCCAAGGCCGACGTAGCGAGTGCCGTTGGGAGCGTTGACTACGCAGCCGTCAGCGTCGAACAGGCCCCGCAGGAAGGCAGTCAGGATCGGCTCGGGCAGCTCGAAGACGGCCTGGGGCAACACCTTCTGCGCCGCTCGCCCGGTCGTGAAGCCCAAGGCCTTCACGAAAGCGATGAAGGCGTCGCGGGTGACCCGCAGCTGAACCGTTCCGTTCGCCTGG
>DATJSI010000097.1 GCA_035504215.1 Mycobacteriales bacterium | reverse complement strand
AGATGGCTCTTTGCGCGCACATGTCGGGGCGCGGAGGCGATGCTCGCGTGGTACCTGAACCGGCCGCCGGCGCTCGGCGCGCTCGGACCGTGGTGGGTGACGCGGCTCTCGACCGTAGTGACGCGGACGTTCACCGTAGTGCCCGCCTTGCCCGGCGGTGCGAGCGCGTCCACCTCGGTGCTGCTGCCGTTGGTCAGGATCTGCGGCGCGTTCGAGGCTTCCGCCACCCGCTTGCCGAACGTGACCAGAACCGCGTCCGCCAGGTTGTGGCCATGAATCACGACCCGTGTCCCGCCGGAAGCCGGCCCCGCCTTCACCGACAGTGACGTGACCCTCGGCGTCCCTCGCTGGTAGAAGTCGAACAGCGTGTCGTGCAGCGACTTCTTGGAGGTTGCCACCGAGCAACCGGTCAGCGTGCAGGCTTGCGCGGCGAACGCGCCGGGGTTGTTGCCCGGCGTCTTCCCGGTGATCTTGGTGTCGCTCGCCACGGTGTAGCCGGACAGCTGCACGGTCGAGGAGTTGAACGGCAGGTAGCCGAAGGAGAGCTCGCCACCGTCGGCAACGGCGACGCCGTCGAAGCCGGTGCCGGTCATGGTCACGTGCGTGCCACCGGTGTCGGGTCCGGCGTTCGGTGTGATCTTGGAGATCCTCGGCACTCCGGCGTAGCGGATCGGCCACCCCGACGACCGGCCGGCAAGCGTCTGCACGGTGAGCGCCTTTGTGACCGCCTCGTGCGTGCGATGGCTCGGGTTCAGCGCGATCTCGAACTGGGTTGCGCCGTCGGTCTGGATGATGCTGAAGTCCTGGTTGTTAGCCACGGACGGCGACCCGATGTTCGCGTACTCCAACCCGAGGTAGTCGAAGCCGGTGCCATTGACGAACGCCAGGGTCGTGCCGTTCTCCGACGCCCAGGTCGTCGGGTCGGTCGCATCGGTAGTCGTCACTGAGGTGATGGTCGGCTTGGGGAAGTAGTCGTACTCGGTGACCGCGGCCACGATCTCGCAGGTGTGTCCGGTCACGCAGTCAGGCAGGCTCGTCTCACCGCTGACGCCGCCATACTCCGCACCTTCGTAGGGCGGCTCGATCGTCGCGACCTGGCTGGACCCGTTCGCATTCGTCACGACCAGCTGGGCCTGGCAGATGTCAGTGGTCGGGTCGTCTCCGGCCGCGCACTGGGTGGTTCCTGACTGGTACGGCGGAATCGTCACCTCGAGCAGGCTCGGGGTCTTCACCGTCCAGCCGAGGGCGGGCACGCCGCCGACCGTGACGCTGGTGATGGGATCCGGCGCGCTCGAGGCGAAGCCCGACCCGAAGACGGTGACCGTGTTGCCGCCCGCCTTCGCACCGCCGTACGCCGAGATCCCGCCAACCGACGGGACCGGAGCCGCCGAGGTGCCGTCGACGTACAGCATGGTGGCGTCCGCGTTGACGGCGGAGGTCGCGCCACCGCTCCCGGTGACAGTGACCACCGCGCGACCGGTGCCGTCGGAGCCGTCGGCAGAGGAGGTGCCCAGTCCCGATGCGGTGCCGACCTGAAGTGCGGTCGGGATCGGCGAGACCGTGATCTGGGTGTCGCTGTTCACCGTCCAGTCGGCGCTCGGCACCGCGTACGCGTCGATCGACAGCGCCTGCGCGCCGGTGAATCCGGAGCCGGTGACGGTCAGGCTGCCGGTCGTGGTCGGGCCGACCGCCTCCGGCGAGACCCCGCTCACCACCGGGGGCGGCGTGCTCGGCGCCTTCATCGTGCAGAGGTTGGCGGTCAGTCCCCTCACCCGCGGCGAACCGAGCCCGGTGGCCATGTCGTACCCGGTGAGCGCCCGGAAGGTCGCGCCGCCGTTCAGGTCGAACACGTCGTTGTCGCCGCTCTTGATGTCGTTGAACGACGCCTTGTACTCCGCGGGGATCGCCGCGATCGCGTACAGGGACGGGTCGACGAAACCGATCGGCCCGGCGGCCTGGCACGCGGCGGAGGCGTTGATCACCGCGAGCATGCCCGCCCACAGCGGCGCGGAGGACGACGTACCGCCTTCCGTGGTCCAGCCACCGAAGGCCTTCGTGTAGATCGTGATCGCGCCGGTGTATTCGTCGGCCTGCGCGGACACGTCCGGCGCCTCGCGGCACAGGCTGCCATCCGGCGACTGGGCGCAGGGCGTCATCCCATCGGTGACCGCGTCCTCGGCGAGCTGCTTGTCGGTGCCGGTGATGAACGGCTGCTGCCAGGACGGGGCGCCCCAGATCGACGACGGGCCGCCGCCGCTGCCGCCACCCGTGCTGCCGTCGTTCCAGACCTGCTCCTCGGGCGGGTTGGTGGCGTCGATGATCGTGGTGCCGCCGACGCCGAGCACGAAGGGCTCGCTCGCCGGGTCGCTCTGCGAGAGGTACGGCTGCACCGGCGTCGGGCTGTCGTACGCGCACTCGTCGGAGCCGGAGTCGCCCGAGGAGTTCAGCACGGTCTGGCCTTGCAGCGCGGCCTGCTCGAACAACGCGTTCTCTGCGTCGATGTAGCCCGGCTGCAGGTTGATCTCGTCGATCTCGCAGAAGCCCCAGCTGCTGGTGATGACCTGGTCGGTGTCGTCCTCGACCATCTGGTCGAGCTCGTCCATGCCGCCCGCGGTCGTGTTGGGCGCCTCCCAGACGTCGATGGTGGCCTGCGGCGCCATCGCGGACACATCCTCGATGTCGAGGATCGACTCGCCGCTGCCGGGCCCGTCGCCACCGCCACCGTCGACGTCGATCGTGCGCAGCCGCTTGGCCATCTGCGTCGCCCGCGTCGCACCGAAGAAGCACTTGTCGAAGGTCGCGACGTCCGTGGTCGAGAACGGCTCGAGCTCGTAGATGCCGACATGCTGGCCGGCACCGAAGTCACCGGCCTCGTAGGAGCTGGCCAACCCGTAGGAGTGCGCGATCTGGGCGTCGGTGAGGCCGCCGAAGTCGGCCGCGGCATCCTTCGCGCCCTTGCAACCCGAGGGCGCTCCCGGGATCGCGGGCGCGGCCGGTGCTTTCGCCTTGACCGCCGCGGGATGCGTGGCGTGCTCGAGGTTCGTCGTCGCGTGCACCAAGGTGTCGAGCCCGATCACCGACGTGACCTGGCCGGCAATGTTCGCGGGCAGGGACACCGGGCCGGTCGTGTCGATCCCGGTCCGCCCGTCCGGCAGCCGCACGTTGGAGATCGACGTACGAAATGCTCGCCCGGCGTCGGATGCGGTCCCGCGGAAGTTCACGAGCAGCCCATTGGAGGACACCGACGTGACCGACAGGCCGCTTCTCGAGAGCGCGGTCCGCACGGCGGCGATGGTCGCGGCGGTCGGCCCGAACCGGGCGCGGAACGCGCCCTTCGCCAGGTAGTGGTGGTAGCCGGGCGAGCGCGGCTCCGACACCGCTTGCGCGGCGGCAGTGAGCTCGGCCGGGTTTCGCGGCCGCAGGACGACGGCGCCGGAGACCGGCCGGTCGGCGCGCACCAGGCCGAGCCGGCGCGCGCCGGAGGGCAGGTGGACGGCCGGCGACACCCGGGCGTACGCCGAGGACAACGGGACCGGCGCGGGCGCCGGCCGGCCGGAGGCAAAAGCGGCGACCGGCGACCCGAGACCTGCGACGATCAGCCCCGCGAGCGCGCAGGGCAACGCCAGGCGTGCGCTCCTCACGGGCAGCTCCCAAGCCATACGGCTTACGGCCGCGCGAGAAACCGGTGGGCTCGGCCGAAAAAGTCGCTCTAACGACACCACATGTAACGCCTGTAAGTCTGCTGGACAGGCGTCCCTGACGTAACGATTTGGTGATAGTTCGGCCAAATGCCACGGCCGCCGGGCCGATCAGCCCAGCGGCCGTGGCGTTGGTCAGGCCGGATCGGTGATGAATACGTACGGGTCGCTGCCGCGCTCGCCGGCCAACCCGTCCCCCTTCTTGGTGACCGCCTCCACCTTGATCTTGTACGTCCAGCCGCCTCGCAGGCCGGTCAGGACCGCACTGTGCGTCGAGGCGTGCTTGGTCTTCACCACCACGTTCGGCGGCTTCTTCGCGCCCTTCTTGAAGCTGTTCGGCTGCGAGACGGCGATCACCCGGTAATGCAGGATCGGGCTCCCGCCGTCGGTGTAAGGCGCCTTCCACGTCACCGAGACCGCCGTACCGTGCTTCGTGAAGGTGACCTCCTGCGGCGGTGATGCCACGCTCGGCTTGTAGGTGAAGGCCGAAGCGGCGTTCGCAGCACTCGGTGCGGACCCCGTGAAGAACGACTCCGCCGTCACGACTCTGACATGCACGGTGGAGTTCGGCTTGCCCGGCGGCACGATCACCTTGATCTCGGTCGTGTTGCCGTTGGTCAGGATCTGGAAGGGGTTCTGCGGGTCGATCCCGTCCTGCTTGCCGAACGTGACGTCCAGAACGTCGCCGAGGTTCTGCCCGGTGATCGTGAGGTGCGTGCCACCGGAGGCCGGGCCCGAGCTGGCCGACATCTTCGTGACCAGCGGAGCGCCGGGTTCGAAGAAGTCGAACAACGAGTCGTTGAACGCCTTCTCGGTGTTCGGGAACGAGCAGTCCGTCACCGTGCAGACCTGGACGAGGAAGTCACCAGGGTTGTTCTGCGGTGTGGTGGCCGTCAGCTGCGTGTCGCTGTCGGCGGTGTACCCGGAGAGCTGAACCGTCGGTACCCCGAAGTTGAGGTACGTGTACAGCAGCGCGCCACCGTCGGCCGGCGCGACGCCTTCAAAGGCAGCTCCGGTCGCGGTGATCTGCGTGCCGCCCAGGTCGGGCCCGCCTTGCGGTGTGAGCCCGGTGAGCTTGGGCTGCCCGGCGTACTTGAACTGGGTGGACGCCGAGATGCCCGCGAGCGTCTGGACGCTCAGGCTCTTCAAGACCGGGTTCAGGGTCTCGTTGTGTGCGGGGATGACGACCTGGATCTCGGTCGGGCTGACGCTGACGGTCGAGAAGTCCTGGCTGTCGTTGCTCGCCGGGTTGCCGACCAACGTCCACAGGTAGCCGAGCGAGTCGAACCCGGATCCGTCGATCGTGGCGATCGTGTCGCCGAACTCGCTGGCCCACACGGTGGAGTCATCCGCCGAGGTCGTCGTCACCGACGTGATCATCGGTGTCGGCAGGTAGTCGTACTCCGTCTCCGCCGGCACGACCTCGCAGGTGTCGGCACCGACGCAGGACGGCAGGCTGGCGCCGCCGATCGTGCCCTCGAAGATCGCTCCGGTGTACGGCACCCGGATCGTGTCCGTCGAGCTCGAACCGGTGCCGTTGGTCACCACGACCTGCACCTGGCAGACGTCGGTGTTCGGGTCGGCAGCGGTCGCGCAGGTCGTCGTACCGGAGTCGTACGCCGGGACGGTGACGTGCAGCTCGTTGTCGTTGATGACGGTGACGTTCGTGCCCGCGACGCCGCCGAAGGTGACCCCGGTGGTGCCGGTGAAGCCGGACCCGAAGACCGCAACCGTGTTGCCGCCGGCCTGCGAGCCGCCGAAGGACGTCACACCTTCGACCGTGGGGTCGGAGGCCGAGGCGGTCTTGTGGTAGAGCAGCTCGGCGTCGGGATCCATGCCGACCGAGCTCGCGCCGTCACTCCCGGTCACGCTGACGAACGCCCGGCCGGTGCCGTCCTGCGGACCGAGGGTGCCGGTCAGCGCCTGGGCGCCGGTCGGGATAGTGGTCACATGGATCGTGGTGTCGTCGGCCACCGACCAGTCGGCGCTCGGCACCGCGTAGGCGCCGATCGACAGGCCGGTCGCACCGGTGAAGCCCGAGCCGCTGATCGTGAGCGTCCCTGATGGCGAACCGGCCGCGACAGAAGTCGGCGACAGGCCGGTGATCGACGGCCGCGCGGACGCGGGCGCCAACGAGCACAGGTAGCTCGCCAGGCCGGCCTGGCCGGTCGGTCCGGTGAGGACCGGCGTGCCCAGGCCGGACGCCATGTCGTACCCGGTCCTGGTTGCGTAGTTCTGCCCGTTGCTCAGGCTGTAGACGTCGTTGTTGCCCTGACCGGTTCCCAGGTCGGAGAACGACGCCGAGTAGTCGGCCGGCACCGAGGCCACCGCGTAGAGCGACGGGCTCGCGAAGCCGATGTTGCCCGAGCTCTGGCAGCCGCTCGATGCGTTGATCAGCGCGGTCATGGCCGCCCACAGCGGAGCCGCCGACGACGTACCGCCGATCGTGGTCCAGCCACCGAACGCCGCGATGTAGATCGTGATGCCGCCGGTGTATTCATCGGCCTGCGCCGTAACGTCCGGAACCTCACGGCACAACGCACCGTTGGAAGGGGACTCCGCACACGGCGGGAGACCGTCCGCGACGGCATCGGCCGCCGCCTGGGTGTCGAGGAACGGCTGCTGCCAGCTCGGCGCACCCCACGTCGAGGAGACGCCACCGCCGGTGCCGCCGCCGAGGTTGCCGTCGTTCCAGACCTGCTGCGTGGGCGGCTCCTGGGCGTTGGTCGTCGTGGTGCCGCCGACCGATGTGACGAACGGCTGGCTGGTCGGGTCGTCAACCGAGAGGGTCGGCGTCACCGGGTTCGGTGCTTCCTCTGCACAGTCGTCGGACCCGGAGTCACCGGCCGAGGCGAACACCGACTGACCCTGCAACGCGGCCTGCTGGAACAGCTCGTTCTCGACGTTGACCACGCCGGGCTCGGAGGACTGAGCGAGCGCCTCGCACTCGCCCCAGCTGGTCGAGATGATGTTCGCGGTGTCGTCCTGGACCATCTGGTCGTAGTCGTCGAGCGGGCCGGCGACCCCGTTGGGCGCCTGGTAGACCTCGATGTTGGCGCCCGGCGCGACCGCGGAGACGTTCTCGATGTCGAGGATGGACTCGCCGCCGCCGGAACCCGTGCCGGGCCCGCCGTCGACGTTCTTGACCGAGACGTGCGAGGTCATCGTCGCGGCCTCGCCGGCGTTGAAGTAGCAGGTGTCGAAGGTGGTGAGGTCGGAGAGCGAGAACGGCTCGAGCTCGTAGATGCCGACGGTCTGACCGGCGCCGAAGTCGCCGACGCCGTACAGGCCGTCCGCACCGTAGGAGTGGACGATCTGGTCGTCGGTGAGGCCACCATAGGCACCCGCGGTCGAGGTCGCGTCGGAGCAGGGGTTGGCCGCACCGGTCGGGTGCGTGAAGTGGTGGCCGATCGCCTTGACCGTGGCCGGGTGGGTCGCGCGCTCGAGGTTGCTCCGCGGCTCGACCATCGTGTTCAGGCCGACGACGGCAGTGACGTCCGAGGCGAGCGACGCCGGGAAGGACACGGCCTTCGTGGTGGCGAGCGCCATCCGGCCGCTGGCCAGCCGCACGTTCGAGACCTGCGTGCGGAACGCATCCTCGGCATCACCGATCGATCCGCTGAACCGGACCAGCAGGTGGTTGCCCGACAGCGACGTCACCTTCAAGTGCGACGTCTTGAGGGTCGCCTCGACGGCGTCGATCATCGCCCGAGTAGGCCCGTACGCCGCGGCGAACTTCCCCTTCCCGAGGTAGTGGTGATAGGTCTTCGAGCGCGGGTTGGAAACCGCCTCGGCAGCCTTCGTCAGCGCGGCCGGGTTGCGCGGAGCGAGCGCGACCTCACCGCTGATCGTCTGGCTGCGGCGCGCGGCACCGGCGAGACGGGCGCCTCTCGGAAGCACGGCGGGACGGCTCACCCGCGCGTAGTTCGACGAGATCCTCGCCATCGGAGCAGCACCGTGAGCGGCTGCCGGAGCGGCAGCCATGAAGCCCACGACGACCGCGCTCGTGGCGACGAAGGTCACGAGCCGTGCGAAATGCTGACGCACAGAACCTCTGTTCACGAAATCGACCCTTTGCTTGTCGGATGTCCCATTGCCCGTCGGCGGCACGCTAGCCCCACCGGGCGCGATTGTCTCTACCTGACACCTGCTTCTTTTTGGCTGACACGCAGCGCGGCCGGCAAAGTTCACCTCTTTGCCAGTCCGACGAACGAAACCTCGGTCTGGTTGTCGATCCCTCGGTAGTGAGAGCGTCGTCCTGGTGTCGGGTCCGGTTCGCGGGCCCGGGACTGGCGATCGGGTTCGCGAGCCGGACCCGTACCGGAAAGGAAAGCGCACCATGTCGCAGTACCTGGTCCTGATCTACGAAGACGAAGCCGAGTACGCGACCGGCGGCCCCGAGCTCTGGGGCGAGGTCGGCGCCGAGCACACGAAGTTCTGGGAGAACAACACGAAGGCGGTCGCCGGCGGCAATGCGTTGCAGCCGACCGGGACAGCGACCTCGATCCGGCCGGGCGTCGACGGCCCGGTCGTGACCGACGGGCCGTTCGCCGAGACCAAGGAGGCGCTCGGCGGCTACTACCTCATCGAGGCGGCCGACCTCGACGAGGCGATCGCGGTGGCCAAGCAGGTGCCGGCCCGCTTCGGCGGCGTCGAGGTCCGCCCGATCATGGTGATGGGGTAGCGCTGACCAACGCCCCGAGCCACGCCGACGTCGCGGCTGCGGTCGCGGACGCGCATCGTCGCGAGTGGGGATTCGTCCTCGCTGCGACGCTGCGCGTCACCGGCGACGTGGACCGGGCCGAGGAGTGCGTGCAGGACGCCTACGCGCAAGCCCTGTCGGTCTGGGAGTCCAGAGGGATCCCGGAGCGAACCGGAGCCTGGCTCACGACGGTCGCTCGCCGGCGGGCGCTCGATCTGAAGCGGCGGGACGCGACCTTCGTCCGCGCAATGCCGCAGCTCGCCGAGCCCGAGACCGAGCCCGACCTCGATCTGGACGACGGCGAGATCCCCGACGACCGGCTGCGGCTGATCTGCACCTGCTGCCACCCTGCGCTCGCGCCCGAAGCGCAGGTCGCTCTGACGCTGCGACTGCTCTGCGGGTTGACGACCGCCGAGGTCGCCAAGGCGTTCCTCGTGAGCGAGCCGACGATGGCCGCCCGGATCACCCGGGCGAAGAAGAAGATCGCCGCCGCTCATATCCCCTACCGGGTGCCCCCCGCCCACGAGCTGCCCGAGCGGCTGGTCGCCGTACTCGGGGTGATCCATCTGGTCTTCACGACCGGGCACACCGCGCCGGTGAGTGCCGACCTCGTCCGCCGGGACCTGGTGGAGCGCGCGCTCGACCTCGCCCGGATGTTGCGACTGCTGTTGCCTCATGACCCCGATGTCGCCGGCTTGCTCGCCCTGATCCTGTTGACCGACGCACGCCGCGACACCCGCGTCGACCGGACCGGCCGGCTGTTGCTCCTGGAGGAGCAGGATCGCTCGCGTTGGGATGCGGCGGAGATCCGCGAAGGGCTGATGCTGGTCCGCGACGCCTGCGCCCGCCGGCCACCGGGTCGCTACGCGTTGCAGGCGGCGATCGCGGCGGTTCATGCCAGCGCCACGACATGGGAGGCAACCGACTGGGACGAGGTGGTCGCCCTCTACGACGAGCTCTGCGCGATCTGGCCGTCCCCCGTGGTCGCCCTCAACCGCGCGGTCGCCGTCGGGATGGCGCACGGACCGCAGGCCGGGCTGGCCGCGATCGATGCGGTAGCAAGCGAACCCGAGCTGCGCGGCTACCGCTACCTGCCGGCCGCTCGGGCTGACTTCCTGCGCCGGGCCGGCCGGTGGCCCGAGGCCCGAGCCGAGTACGCCGCGGCGCTCGCGCTGACCGACAACGCCGTCGAGCGCGACTTCCTCGCGGCACGGGTCCGGGAGCTCGATCGGCTCCAGACGATGTCGTAGCCGGTCACTAGCCTGCGAGGGATGAGCGGGGAGAGTTATGCGATCGCCGAGACCGTGATCGGCCCGGTCGGCATCGTGTGGGGCCCGGACGGCGTGCGCGGCGTGCAGCTGCCGGAGCGGACCGCTGCCGCCACGCGGGACCGGATGCTGAAGCTGCACCCGGACGCCCAACCGGCGACACCGCCCGAGTCGGTGCAGCACGCGATCGATGGGATCTCGGCTCTGGTCGAGGGCCGGCCGGACGACCTGCGCGACATCGAGGTCGATCTGGCGGACGTCCCCGAGTTCGATCGAAAGGTCTACGCGCTGGCGCGCGAGTGCGGGCCCGGCCAGACCACGACCTACGGCGAGATCGCCGGCCGGCTCGGCGATCCCGGCGCCGCCCGGGCGGTCGGGCAGGCGCTCGGACACAACCCGGTCCCGCTGATCGTGCCGTGCCACCGCGTGCTGGCGGCCGGCGGACGGCTGGGCGGCTTCTCGGCGCGCGGCGGAGTCACGACCAAGCTGCGGCTGCTCGACATCGAAGGTGCCGAGCCGGGCGGGCAACCAGCGCTGTTCTGAGCGGTCAGTGGTGGGTGACCGAGAGCCCGAGCGAGACGCAGTCCTTGATCACCTTGAGGTCGGCACTCGAGCCCATCGACTCCGCGCCGGCGAGCGCATCGAGGCCGCTGTCGTCTGAGGATGAGCCGTCGGACTCGGCTTGCTCCTGGCTGGCCTCGTTGGCCGCGAGTGCATTCTCGTCGGTCGCGAGTTGGACGTACTTGCCGTTGAGCTTCGCCGCCTGATCGGCCAGGGAGGCGGCCTGCGCCCCGCCGGACTGGCAGGCCGACGCTGCCTGCGCCGCCCCCGGTGCCGGCGTGCTGTGGCCGCAGCCGGCGACGAGCGCCAGCGATGCGGCGCAGAGCACGGCGGCGAGGGTTGTACGCATACCGAGGAGTTCGGCATCCGCGACCGCGGAATGAAGCCGAGTGGCGCTTTCGTGCGATTTGCGTGCGCCGGCCGGCCCGGTTCGAAACACCCACCGGCATACTGCGCGGATGATCGTGAAGCAGCCGGTGGCCCTCATCGGCCTCGCGCTGCTGGCGACGGTGAGCAACGCCGGTGCCGCCGCTGCGGTCCGAGCGTCACCCGCACAAGCCGCGGTCGCCGCCGGGCATTACCACTACTCCCGCGTGCACGTCCCGTCGGTGCACGACCCGCACCGGCTCGCTGCCGTCGTCGCCGGGCTCACGTCCTCCGGCGATGTCGTCGGATCCGTGAGCGGTCCGGGACCGAACGCCAGCCGGACCTTCATCAAGGCGCCGGGCGACCACCTCACCTGGGTCAAGGTTCCCGGTTACCCCAGCATCCAGGTCGATGCGGTGTCCCCTGGTGGCGAGCTGCTGGTGTCGGCGTTCAACCCGAAAGGGCACGGCGCCCCGCGGCTGTACCTGCGCACCCCGGACGGGACGCTTCGCCGGGTCAGGGTGCCGAAGCTCAACCCCAGCTCGGTCATCGCGAGCGGAGTGAACGACAACGGCGAGGTCGTGGGCTCCGGCTTCACGATGAGCGGGAGGCCACGATCGTTCGCGGGACCGCCCGGAGCGGTCCACCTGCTGTCGCTGTCGATCAAGAAGGCGACGGCGATCTTCGCGTCCGGCGTCAACGACAACGGCGTCATCGTCGGCAGCTACGCCGACCGCCACGACGTCACGTACGGGTTCGTCGACCGCGCCGGAAACGTGCACTCGATCCGGCTACCCCGCGCCGGCACGTCGCTCGGTCGCGGCTCGGCGATCGTCGCCGTCGCGGACAACGGAAGCTGGGTGGGCACGGCGACGACCGGCTCCGCCGCCGCCGCAACGATCGTTTACCTGCACGTTCCCGGCCATCGACTCGTGCGGCTGCGCTATCCCAAGGCGAGGGCGCAGACCGAGGTGAACTTCGTGAACTCCGACGGCGTTGTGACCGGAACCTTCGGCCGGCCGGGAAAGCCGACCACCGGATTCCTCGCCCGGCCGCTGGGGTAGCAACCTGCGGCGCCTCAGGCGCCGGGGTCGGGAACCAGCCGAAGCACGACCTCGAGCGTTGCGTCGGAGCGCCGCTCCGACCGCACGAAGACCCGCAGATCGGGCTCGTGCCGCTCGAGGTGTTCGAGGTCGATGACGGATGCGCTTCGAGAGCTGCCGGGATCGGCCTGCCGGACGTCGACCGGGAAGGCCTCGACACGGGCGGCCGGCGGCTCGCCTTCAGCCATCCGGTCGATGCGACCGGTTCTCGGCGACGATCCGCGGGGCGCCACGAGCCGGAGAGTACCGGCGCACTCGGCCGCGCAGGCCTGAATCGGGCAAGAGGCGCCGGCCACCGCTCGGCGCGGTGGCTGCGCCTCAGCGCGCGAGCCGGTCGGCGCGGAAGCACCACGACCGGATCGGGAACTCGACCTCGGCCACCCCGGGAAACCGCCGATCGAGCGCGGCCCGGGCGTTGCCCAGCACGGTCCGCCGGACGTCCGGCGGGGCGGTGATGACCGCGCTGTAGGTGCCGGCCATCTCGACCACGTCGTCCTTGCGCATCCGCCGCGTGTCCGGGAACGACATCTGCTCGACCGCCGTAAAGAAGGACGCGCCGCCCAGGGTGAGGTCGAGCTCGCGCCGCCTGCGGTGCCGGCCTTCGGCTTCGCCGTCCCAGGGCGGCTCGCCCGGCAGCCGGTCGAGGTCTCGGACCCACTCCACGTCGCGGTCCCGGCTGGTCCACAGCACGCCCAGCCGGCCGCCGTCGCGAAGCACCCGGGCGATCTCCGGAAGCGCCCGCGCGGGGTCCAGCCAGTGCCACGCCGAGGAGACGAACAGCGCGTCCGCTCCGGCGTCCGGAAGCGGGATCGCCTCGCCGGTACCTTCCACCAGCTCGACGCCCGGCGAGCGCAGGGCGAGGACCGAGCGCATCTTCGGGTCAGGCTCCACCGCAATCACCCGAGGGACGCGCTCGGCCAGTGGCCGGGTGAACAACCCGGTTCCCGCCGCGAGGTCGACCGCGACCGTGCAGCCGGACGGCACGAGCCAGTCCAGCGCCCCCGGCGCGGGCGCCGGGCGCAGCCGGTCGTACGACGTCGCGACCGACCCGAAGGACTGAGCGCGTTCCTGTCGGGTCACCATGAGGTCACGCTATTGGGTGCCGGATCGGGCCCATCCCCCGGTCGGTGCGGCCTGTTCGGCGGGCGGTCCGATCTCGCCCGGCGGCTACCCTCGCCACGGTGAGTGGATCCGGCGCTGATGCCGCACCCTGCGGCAAGGCGCACCGTCCGATCGCACCGAACCTCAGCGGCGCGGAACCGGCCACGACCTTCGCCGGCGACTGCGACGAAGACGTCTCGGACCTGTGGCTCGCGGGCGCCCGGGTGCTCGAGCTGTCCCTCGACCGACCGGAGCTGGTCGACCTCCGTCTCGACGGATGCGACCTTTCCGGCATCGTGGCTCGCGACTTCATCGCCCGCCGGCTGGCCCTCACCGACACCCGGCTGCGCGGCGTC
This sequence comes from Mycobacteriales bacterium, assembly GCA_035504215.1. NCBI lineage: Bacteria > Bacillati > Actinomycetota > Actinomycetes > Mycobacteriales > Mycobacteriales bacterium. Next base: position 25,715 of record DATJSI010000097.1, on the reverse strand, counting down.
ACGTTCGCCAACGGGCTGCTCGAGGAGACCGTGGTCGAGGGCGGGGTGACCGACGAGCTGTCCCTGCGCTTCAGCCGGCTGCGGCGAGTGACCTTCCGCGACTGCGACCTGTCAGGCGCCGACTTCACGAACACCACGTTCGAGCACGTGAGCATCACCGGCTGCTCGATGCGCCGCGCCCGCTTCGACGCGGCGACGGTCGAGTGTCTGGTGATCTCCGACTGCGACCTCGGCGGCGTCACCGGCGCGCTCCACCTGAAGGGCGCGCAGATCGACGCGAGCGACCTGCCCTCGCTGGCGATCTCGCTGGCTCGCGAGGCCGGCATCGCGATCCGCGACCAGTAGCGGTCGCGTCGCGCACCGTCCCAGCTCGCGCTACCCGCCTCCGCGGCGAAGCGCGAGCGCTCGCTTGGGGCACATGTCGACCGCCTCCTGCACCTTGTCGAGCAGCTCCTCCGGCGGGTTCGGCATGAGGACGTTCATGAAGTTGTCGTCGTCGACCTGGAAGACCTGCGGCAGGATGCTCTCGCACACTGCGTTGCCTTCGCACTGATCCCAGTCGACCACGATCTCGGCATCGCTCACGGCCGAAGTAGAACACGGTCCGGGCGCGGCGCGGTGCAGCCCCTCGCCACCGGCTGCCGGGTTGCGCGGCATACTCGCCCGGTGGCGCCGCGTCCGCAGGTCGATCGGTGAGCTCGGCGCGCGATCCGGTCGCCGATCTTCGCGAGATCGCCTACCTGCTCGAACGCACCGGAGCGGCGACGCCGCGGGTGAAGGCGTTCCGCACGGCCGCGTCGGTCGCGGAGTCGCTCGGCATCGAAGAGCTCACCCGCCGGGCGGCGAACGGCACTCTCACCCAGCTGGCCGGCATCGGTGACTCGACCGCCGGAGCGATCGCGGACTCGATCGCGGGCCGGCGTCCGGCCTACCTCGCCAAGGTCGAACCGGACCTGCCGCCGGACGAGCCCCCGAGCCGGATGCGGCGGGCGCTGCGTGGCGACCTGCATATGCACAGCGACTGGAGCGACGGCGGGTCCCCCATCGAGGAGATGGTGCGTGCGGCCCGCGACCTCGGCCACGAGTACGTCGCGCTGACCGACCACTCGCCGCGGCTGACGGTCGCGCGCGGGCTCAGCCCGGAGCGGCTTCGCGAGCAGCTCGACGTCGTACGCCGGTTGAACGAGGAGATGGCGCCGTTCCGGATCCTCACCGGCATCGAGGTCGACATCCTCGAGGACGGCGCGCTCGACCAGGAGGACGAGCTACTCGGCGAGCTCGACATCGTGGTCGCGTCCGTGCACTCGAAGCTGCGCATGGACCGCGCCCCGATGACCCGGCGGATGGTGACGGCGATCGCGAACCCGCACACCGACATCCTCGGCCACTGCACGGGCCGGCTGCTGGCCGGACGTGGCCGGCCCGAGTCGGAGTTCGACGCCGAGATCGTCTTCGAGGCCTGCCGCCAGTTCGGGGTCGCGGTCGAGATCAACTCCCGCCCGGAGCGGCTGGACCCGCCACGCCGGCTGCTCCGCCAGGCGGTTGAGTCCGGCTGCGTGTTCTCCATCGACACCGACGCGCACGCGCCCGGGCAGCTCGAGTGGCAGCGCAACGGGTGCGAGCGGGCCGAGGAGTGCGGTGTCGAGCCGGCTCGGGTGATCAACACGCTTGCAGTGGCGGATCTCCTGTCCCGCCCGCGTTGAAAACCTCGTCGAGGCGCGGCGCGCTGCGAATCGACGGGCTGAGCGTCGCCCAGCCCGCCAGCACGGCCGATACGGCGACGAACACGCTGACCGTGATCCGTGGCGTCGTGACACTGAGCAGGTAGCCGGCAAGCAAGGGTCCGAACGGCGCGATCGCGAGGGACAACGTGGAGCGCACCGACTCGGACCGGCTGAGCAGCCGGTCCGGGGTCATCGCGATCCGATAGGCATGCACGACGGAGTCCGATGCCGGAATCGCCAGCCCGGCCGGGACCAGGCTGGCGGCCAGGACGAACACGTTGGGCCAGAAGAGAAACACCGCCGAACCGAGATAGGTCCAGAGCTCGAGCAGCAGCACTCCGCGCACCGGAAGCGCGCGCCGGATCGACGATGCGATCATCGCGCCGACCAAGACGCTCGCGCCGAACGATGCAACGAGCAGCCCCACCTCGCCACCGGACAGATGGCGCCGGTGCGCCAGCACCACGACGGCGAGCAGCAAGCCCGGAACGATGAAGTTGGTGAGCCCGAACAGCAGGGCACAGGTTCGAAGGAACCGCTGCTTCCACAGGTAGCGAAGACCTTCGGCAGCCCGCGCGCGCAACGACCCGCGGTTCCGCTCGGCGCTCTGCTGGAACGGCGCACGGATGGCGAGCAACGAGCCGGTCGAGAACAGGTACGACGCCGCGTCGACGGCGAACGGTAGGACGTTGGCCACCGCGAACAGTGCGCCGCCGAGCGGCGGCCCGGCCAGCCGGACCGCGGCCTCGCGGCCGTCCAACGAGCTCATCGCCTCGGGCAGCTGCGGGAGCGGGACGATCGCCCGCAGCGCGCCGGCCTGGGCGGCCAGGAACATCGCGTTGCCGGCTCCTTCGACAAAGGCCACGACCGGGAGGACCCAGAAGCTCGCGTGGCCGGCGGCGATCAACGCGGCGAGCACTCCGACCGCGCCGGCCCGGATGACGTCCGCGCCGACCATGACCCATTTGCGGTTCCAGCGGTCGGCCAGGACACCCGCCGGGATGGCCAGCAAGGCGAGCGGAAGCGTGCGGGCGAAGCCGACGATGCCGGCGCGCGCCGGAGAGCCCGTGAGGACCAGGACGAGGAGCGGATAGGCGACGGCGGTCGATGCGCTCCCGGCGTCCGACAGCAGCTGGCCGCCCTGGAAGAGCATCCACCGGCGGTTGCGGCGCAGCGCGACGGGTGAGGATTCAGCCAACCGGGCGCACCATCGGATGATCGGGCCAGCCCACGGCGTACCAGGGATCGCCGCCGAGCGCGATCCGCGCCCGGCGCAGCAGCTCACGGATCACACCGCTGCTTCCCATCGCCCATCCCGTGCGCGGCTCGAGAATGCTCGGCGTCGCGCGATGCTCGATGTTCGACCAACGGACGCCGCCGCTGTCGTCGATCGCCAACCCGACGAGGTCCGCGACAAGGACATCGACGAACCCGGGGTCGTCGCCCGCCTCGACCAGCCGGTCGCAGCCGAGTGCCAGCACTCCGGCCGTGCCGCAGCAGCGACCGACGTTGTCCCAGAACCCCGCCCGCCGCTGTGCCGGCAGTCCCGAGCCGAGCACGGTGTGCCAGCAGCGGTCGGCGAGCCCCGCCCATTGCGGATCACCGGTGACCATGCCGAGCTTGCGAAACACCTGAGCGTCCCCGGCCGGGCCGTGACACCAGCCATAGCTGAACCGCTCGACGGCGTCCGGGCGGAACTGCGGGTCGGAGTGCGGAACGAGAAACCCGTCGTCATCTGTAATGTGTCGACTCACCACGTCAGCGGCGCCGGCGAGTGCGAGCTGGACGAAGTCCGTGCGGCCGGTTGCCGCGCCCACGCTCGCAAGCGCGAGCACGATGCCGAGCGTTCCGTGCGAGATGTGGTGGAAGCGCGACTCATATCCGGTCCGCACCTCCCAGTTCACGCCGCGCTCGGTCGGTTCGGCGGTTCGCAGGTACGGCGTGGCCGCCGTGACCGCGAGGTCGAGCTCGCCGATCGCCAGCGCACCGAGAGCGACGCCGGCGTTGCCGCCGAACAGCTCGAACTGGTCGGACCATCGCTCGCCGTCGAAGCGGTCGCGAACCATGGCCAACGCCCGCGCCGCCGCAGTCCCGCATCCCGGATCATCGAAGGCTTCGTGAACGGCGTGCAGGGCGAACGCGATGCCGCTGAGCCCGACGTACAGCCCGCACGGCCATTCCGGATCGAGGGTCGCGGCGAGCTCGCGCGCGCCGCGCAACGCGGCCTCGGCGTACCGCTCGTCTCCGTAGTGCGCGTGCGCCTCCAGCAGCGTGACGATGATGCCGGCCGACCCGCTGTACAGGATCGGGTTGAGCTCCGCCTCGCTCGGATAGCCGCGCCAACCGAGCCCGTGGTCGGTCTCAACGCCGGCATCGAGCAACCAGTCGAGCGCTCGATCGCAGAACGCGTCGAGCTCGCTCACCCCAACGATGGCGGTCGCCATCGGTCTCCTTTCACCGCGACCATCCTCGCCGATCTCGCGGGCCCACCAGGCCTCGGGTGATAGGACATCGCGGTATGGCGCTCGCGAGCTACTTCGACAACACCGGTCGCGACGACGTTCTCGCCGGCGGCGTGCGAATGATCCCGGTCAGCACGCCGAAGGGCGAGTTCAAGGTCTGGACCAAGCGGGTCGGCAACAACCCCGACATCAAGCTGCTGCTCCTGCACGGAGGGCCCGGCTGCACGCACGAGCAGTACGAACCGTTCGACAGCTACCTACCGGCTGCGGGCGTGGAGTACTACTACTACGACCAGCTCGGGTCGACGTACAGCGACCAACCCGACGAGCCCGACCTCTGGGAGGTGGATCGCTTCGTCGACGAGGTCGAGCAGGTCCGGATCGCACTCGGCCTGGACCCGACCAACTTCTTCCTGATGGGCCAGTCCTGGGGCGGCATCCTCGCGATCGAGTACGCGCTCGCGCACCAAGACGCGCTCAAGGGTCTGGTGATCTCGAGCATGATGTCCTCGATTCCGGCCTACAACCGGTACGCCGAGGACGTGCTGATGCCGCAGATGGACCAAGCAGCACTGGCCGAGATCAAGCGGCTCGAGGCGAGCGGGCAGACGCACGACCCGCGCTACATGGAGCTACTGATCGAGCAGCACTACTCGCACCACGTGCTGCGCATCCCGCAGAAGGACTGGCCGGAGCCGGTCGGGCGAATGTTCAGCCACATCAACGAACAGATCTACGTGTCGATGCAGGGCCCGAGCGAGCTCGGGGCATCCGGCAAGCTCGCCGAGTGGGACCGCACCGCGGACCTGCACCGGATCACCGTCCCCACCCTGGTGATGGGCGCCGAACACGACACGATGGATCCCTCGCATCTGCGCTGGATGGCGGAGCAGCTGCCCAACGGGCGGTACTGGCACTCGCCGAACGGCAGCCACCTCGCGCAGTACGACGACCAGGCGACGTACATGAAAGGACTGATCGACTTCCTCACCGGGTGAGCCTCTCGGTCTGGTCAACCTTCGCCAGCCCCCGAGCGTTGAGTGGGCGTCCGTGGGTCTTCAGCGGGGAGGGAATCGGGATGAGGTCACGTCGGGTCCGCTGGTTCGCCGTCATCGGGGTCATGGCGTGCGGTCTGTTCGCCGCACTGCCACTGGCAAGTGCAACCGCACATGGCGCCAAGAAACCGGCGCATCCCACCGGCTTCTTCGTGTCCGGACAAGGTGCGGTAGTTAAGGGCACGAACGCCGCTGCCTTCGTGCGCGATCACAACGGCGGCGAGCACGTCGTCTCCAGCGTCGCGAGCCCGTCAGCTCCCGGCGACCAGGGCCACATCGTGTACCGCACCAGGCGACCGGGCGCGACCAAATGGGTCTCCCGGGCCATCCCGGGGCTCCGGCCGATGGCCGGCGGCATCCGGGTAGAGCTTCATCTCAGCTACAACGGCTCACGCGTGTTCGCGGTCATCGACGAGTGCGACGGCGTCTTCGTCACTGACACCTCGTTGCTGTCGCAGCGCCTTCCGGAACCCACTCTCGTCGAGCCGCTCGCCGACTGCACCGATCCACCGGCGGCGCGGCCCGGGCTGAGCCAGACCGCGTTCTCCGTGCCGGGATCCCCGGACCAGATCGGCGTCATGCTGCCCGACCCGGACGCGACCAACGCGACCACGATCTTTTTCGGAAGCCCGGGCGGCAGCTTCAACTCCTCGGGTGCGCTCCCCACCGATGATGACTTCACCCCGGTGCAGCTCGCGTTCGACCCGCGAAGCGAGAAGATGACCGTCGTCGGCTACGGCAGCGACGGCACGAACGAGGGCGTCTACGTGACGACGTCGGACTACTACTACTACGACTACACGAACTGGTCGACGCCGACGCTGATCGCCAGCCTCGGTCAGCCTTCGGCCGACTACACGATCGAGTCGATCGCGGCCTACAACGACGCCATCTGGGTCGGTCTGCTCAAGCCGGCCACTACCGGCGTCACGCGCAAGCATGCCTTGTTCGTTCAGCACTGGAGCAGCTCGAACCAGTGGATCGGCACCATCCCGCTGGCGCACACGACCGGTCATGACACCGGGCTGCGGCTGTCGTTCAACCCGGCCAGCGGTCATCTGCACGCCGCCTACACCCGGGTCATCAAGAGCTCGAAGTCGGTGAAGAGCGGGATCTTCATGCAGACCCGGGTCAACGGAGCGTGGACCGGGGTGACTCATCTCACCCATTGGTACCGCGACCGGGCGATGGAGTTCGGCTACACGAGCGCCGGCCGCGCGGTCATCGGGTACGAGCGGGGCTGACCGGCACCCTGTCGGAGGCACAGCCCGCCCCGGACGCCCCGACGGCCGGTTAGACTCCGCGCGCTGTGAAGGGGTTCGACCGCGACACGCTCGCCGAGCGAGTGGGCGGCTTCGAGCGCCGCGCACACGAGCTGGGCGCCCTGAAGGATGCCGCGGTCGCGCTCGCGGTCGTCGAGGACGAACGCGGCCCCGGGATCCTGGTGACCAAACGCCCGCAGTCGATGCGCGCACACTCCGGGCAATGGGCCCTTCCCGGCGGGCGGGTCGATCCCGGCGAGTCGGCCGGGGACGCCGCCCGCCGGGAGCTGTCGGAAGAGCTCGGTCTCGACGTCGCCGCCGACGCCGTACTCGGCCGGCTCGATGACTACCCCACCCGCTCGGGCTACCGGATCACGCCGGTCGTGATGTGGGCGGGCGCCGTCACGGATCGCATCACCCCGAACCCGGCGGAGGTCGCTCGGGTGCACATAGCACGCGCCGACGTACTGTCCGTTGCGCCGCGGTTCAAGCGGATCCGCCAGTCCAGCCGGCCGGTGATCCAGCTGTTGATGTTCGGGACGCTCATCCACGCGCCGACTGCGGCGGTCATCTACCAGTTCCGGGAGCTTGCGCTGTACGGGCGAACGGTCCGGGTCGACGAGCTGGAGCAGCCGGTTTTCGCCTGGCGCTGAGCCCGCGGCGACGCCTTGCTGCGCGTACCGGCGCGGCGTACGGTCGAGCCGCGGGTGACCTTCGCCGCCTCGCGCTGAGCCAGGGGGAGGCCGACAGCATGGACACCAACCACGACACGAGCCGGCGAACGGTTCTCAAGGGTGGTGCGCTCGGCGCCGGAGCGCTCCTGGGCGCGGCCGGCCTGCCGGGCACGGCGCATGCCTCGACCACGGCGCCCGACCTGGTCGGCCGGGCCGGATCGGTCGAGTACTTCGTCACCTTGGGCAACGGGTCGCCGATCCTCGCCACCAGCGTCAGCTTTGGCAGCGGCGAGCACGCCGTTCATGGTCGAGCCGGTCGGGGCGAGCCCAGCCCGTCCACGGTCACCTTCACCGCCCCGGCAAGCAACAGCTCGCCGACGCTGTTCCTCGCGATGCTGGAGGGCAAGGTCTACTCGACCGTCCAGATCACCATCCAGGACGTCGGCACCAGCGCCAAGTTTGTCAAGATCGAGCTGTCCGACGCCGTGATCAGCTCGTACCGGCTGGAGACGACGGGCGACGAGGCACCGATCGACGCCATCACGCTGTCCTACGAGAAGATCTCGTACTCTTACGCGCCGTTCGACGCCGCAAGCGGTCAGCTCGGCAAGTACAACACGGTGGTCTGGAACGCTCGCACGAACAAGATCCACCTCTGAGCCGCCGGACAGCTACCCGCCGAACGGGTCCTCGTCGCCGGGCGCCTCGGGATCGAAGTCATGGCCGATCGTGACGACGACCTCGGTGGCCAGGCTCTCTTCCGGACCGAGACTGGCCGCTGAGCCGTCCGCGACTGCGGTGGCGAGGCTACCGGGTCGGCTCGTGCAGAGCTCGGTCAGCAGCAGCTCGTGACCGCGCCAGCCGCCGAAGACACCCCACAGCCACGGCGTCCGGAACACCGCTGGGTCGAAGCCGAGCCGGACTCCCACGCCGACGCCCGGGTGGGTGACCGCGCACCAGCCGCCGCCGAGGTCGTTCGTGCAGAGGAACTCGGTGACACCGAGCTCCGGTCCCGGTATCCGGCTCAGGTCCAGTCCGTCGTGCACCGGCCAGCTGACCCGGTCCGCAGCGCCCGCCCGTGACGGGGTGGAGCCGGCGACGTCGAAGGAGCCGGCCGGAAGGTGCACCCGCGAGCCCGGGGCGACCGCGTGCGCAATGTGCTGGTTCCAGATGAACCGCATCCGGTGGGTGCCGAGGTTGTGCAGCGAAAGGTGTACCCGAACCTGCGAGCTCGATCGTTCGACCCCGATCGACAGCTCGGCCCGGCACGGCAGAGAGGCACTGTGCCGCTGCATGCGCAGCTGCGCCCGCTCGCCGTCATCGGACACGACCTCCCACGCCCACGGACCGATCCACAGGTCACCGTGATCGTGATGCGTGTTGCCGTCCAGCTCGCACGGTACGTCGGTGGGAAACATCTGGTCCCACCCGCCGCACCAGACGTCGTCGAACGGAGCTCCGGCGTAGGTCGCCGACAACGGAATGCGCGGGTTGTGCCAGAGCAGGTTCATCCCACTCGCGGGATCGATCAGGTCGAGGATCTTGCCGCCGGCCTCCGGCGCGATGGCAACCTCGACATGGTCGGTGCGCAGCACGACGACGCTGAGGCCGTCCCGCCGCCCGCTCCGGTCGATGATCGAGCTCATCGCGCCTCCTTATCTCTCGTGACGAGCAGCGCACTCACCAGGCACAGCCCGGCGGCCGCGAAGAACGGCACCCGATCCGAGGTCGCGTCCGCGATGTAGCCGCTCACCGCCGATGCGCTGCCCTGGCCAACGGCCCACATCAGGTTGGTCAGGCCGAAGACCAGCCCGAGGGGCGCGTCCAACGCGTCGGTCACGTCACTCACCAACGCGGACGCGGGGACGAACAGCGTCCCGAACGCGGTCGAGCCCAGCGCGACGAAGACGAGCGTTACGCCGTACGGCGTGACCAACGGCACCAGCGCGAAGGTCAGCAGGCCGGCCAACAACGACCAGACCACGGTGTGCGACGGTCCGTGGCGATCGCTCACCCTGCCGATGATTGGGGACAGTGCAGCCTCGAGCAGGCCGCCGGCGACGAAGCCGGCGGCGATCACCCCGCTGCTCGCGCCGAGGTCGTGCAAGCGCAGCGGCGCAAGCACGCCGAGGACGCCGAGACCGACTCCGGCGAGGGAGGTGAGCCACAGCCCACGCGAGATGCCCGGCCGGCGAGCGACCGAGGCAACGTCGCGCAGGGACATCGCTTGCGGTTCGGTGTGGTCGGGCAGCAGGCCGCGGAAGCTGGCGACCACCGCGGCGACGACCGCCGCCGCGGAGAACACCGGTCCGGTGCCGAGCCGGGCCGCGACGGCGCCGAACGCGGGCCCGAGCAGCGCACCGGCAACCGCCGCCGAGAAGGCGATCCCTAGGTAACGCCCCCGGCGCTGCGCCGGAACCCCACCGGCCAGCCCGGCGAGACCGACCGTCCATGCGCAGGCCCCGCCCACGCCCTGCACCACGCGAGCCGCGATCAGCACGGCAGCCGCGTGCGACCAGCCGAAGACGAGTGTGGACACGCTCATCAGCACCATCGCGACGACCAGCGTGCGGCGCGCGCCGACCCGGTCGAAGACCACACCCACCGGCAGCGCAGCGATCATCGTTCCCGCCGGATAGCCCGCGACCAGAAGGCCGACCCCGCCGCTCCCGAGCCCGCTCACGGCCGAGTAGTGCGGGACCAGCGGGGTCAGCGCGGTGTAGAAGATCGTGTCGGCCAGCACGAGGATGCTGACCAGGACGACGAGCCGGCGTACCGCCCGATCAGCACCGGCGACTTCGTCACCGGTCAGCGGATGGCTCCGGCCAGCATGCCGCGGATGAAGACCCGAGCACTGACCAGGTAGACCAGCAGCGTCGGCACCGCACCGATCAGCAGCCCCGCCATGATGACCGGTACGTCGCTGCTGAACTTGCCGGACAGGTTCGCAAGCGTCGGAGTCACCATCTCGTTGTTCGGCTGGTGCAGCAGGACCAGGCTGATGAACAGCTCGTTCCAGATGTTCAGGAAGGTGAGGATCCCGACCGTCACGATGCCGGGCTTGGCGATCGGCAGCACGACCCGGATGAAGATGCGGGTCCAGCTGCCCCCGTCGACGCGCGCGGCCTCGATCACCGAGTCCGGGATCGCGCGGAAGTTCGAGCGCAACAGGTAGGTGCCGTACGGAATGCTGATGGCGGTGTAGAGGAAGATCGCCGGTGCGAAGTTGTTGGCCAGCCCCATGTGCGCGATCCGCACGTAGAGCGGCAGCAGGACCACGATGCCCGGCATGAACATCACCGTGAGCATCACCCAGAACAAGAAGTTCCCGAGCTTCACCGGTGTCTTGGTGAGCACGAATGCCATCAGTGCCGAGCAGAGAGTGGCCAGGATGACGGCAGGCACCACGACGATGATCGAGTGCAGGATGCTCTGGAAGAACGGGACCTGCGAGAGCAGCGAGTGGTAGTCCGCCGTCGTGAAGTGCTTCGGCAGGCCGTACGGACTCACCTCGAACTGCTGCGTCGTGCGCATGCTGTTCAACGCCATGAACACCAGCGGGTAGATGGTCGAGATCCCGATCAGGCAGAGCAGGACGAAGACCGCTGCGCGCCCGATCCGTGAGGTCGTGGTCATGCCCCTTGCACCTCACGTTGGGGAAAGAGCTTGACCTGAGCCGCCGTGAGCACCAGCACGACGACGAACAGCAGGGCGGCCAGTGCGGCGCCGTACCCGAACTGGCCGTTCTCGAAGGTGGTCAGGTAGGTGAAGTAGTCCAGCGTCGTGGTCGAGAAGCCGGGACCGCCCGCCGTGATGACGAACACGAAGCCGAACAGCGAGGTGAAGGTGTAGATCACGTTGATCACACTGAGGAACTGCAGCGCGCCCGAGATCATCGGGATGGTGATCGACCACAGCCGGCGCCACCAGCCGGCTCCGTCGATCTCGGCCGCGTCGTACAGCGACTGGTCGATCGTGGTCATCGCCGAGAGGATGACCACCATCCCGAACCCGAACGACGACCAGACCAGCGCCACGATGACCACGAACCGGGCGGCGAACGGGTGGGTCAGCCATGGATAGTTCCCGAGGCCGAACGGGCTGAGCACCTTGTCGACCAGGCCACCCGGCAGGAAGAAGGTGCTGAACAGTACGCCGATGATGACCGGTGAGAGCACGTTCGGGATGAAGAACAGGAAGCGGAAGACCCGCCAGCCGGCCACCTTCTCGAAGACCAGCACCGCCACCAGCAGCGACGAAACCAGGATCAGCGGCACCGAGATGAGGAAGATCAGCGAGTTCTTGAACACCTGGGTGATCACCGGGTTGTCGAAGATCAGCCGGTAGTTCTCCAGCCCGATCCAGCTGCTGGTGAGGCCGTCCCAGTTCGTGAAGCTGTGAAAGACCGTGTCGACGATCGGGATGACCAGCAGCCCGACAACGAGGATCGCCGCCGGCAGGATCGCGACATAGGGGAAGATGTTGCGCCGGCGCCGCTGGGTCTGCTCGGGTGGCGACGAGGTCGGTTGCACGGGTCGCATCCTCGCTGGGGTTGAGCCGGAGTGTCTACTGTGCCCACCGCGAGGTTGGTTCGACCCGGCCGGGTTCCGATCCGCAGCCGAGCCGACCCAACGTCTCGCGCGCTATCCGGTCGAGGCGGTCGCCAGATAGCTCTTCATCTGCGTCTGCATGCTCGATGCCGCCTTCTGCGGGCTGAGCGATCCACCGAAGACGGCCGAGTTCGTCTGGTACCAGTACGAGTCGATCGTGCCGGGCATCACGTTGTCGAAGGCCTCACCGGTCACGTAGTGCTGCAGCCGGATGTACTTGTAGATGTCGACGAGCAGCGGCTGGGACGTGTCGAACGACGCGGTCGGCTTGAAGGACACGTTGTTCGGGTACTGGCCGAGCTCCTGTGCCGACAGCAGCTGCACCTTCAGCGAGGTGAGGAACGTGATCAGCTTGACGTCGTCCGCGATGTGCTTGGAGTTCTTGAACACGACGTAAGCGTTGTTCGGGCCACCGGAGAGGCTCTTGGTGAACTCCGACCCCGGCAGCGAGGGAATCGGGAACAGCCCCACGTTCGAGCCGAGGCCCTTCTCGAACTGGCTGTTGAAGAACCCGGCGGTGAAGGTCATCGCTGCCTTGCCGGCCGCAAAGTCGGCGATCCCGTTGGCGTTGGGCAGCGACGGTGCGTCGGAGTTGGTGAGGCCCTGCGCGAACAGGCTGTGCCAGGCTTCGTACGGCTTGATCAGCGTCGGTGAGTCCAGCGACGCCTGGCCGTTGAACATCTTCAGCACGCCGGCGTCGCCGACCAGGCCCGAAATGAACGAGTCCTGGGTCCACGCGCCGGTGTAGCCCTCCTTCTCGCCGATATCGAACGGCGTGATGCCCTTCGACTTCAGCGTGTGGGCGTCGGCCAGCAGGCCCGCCCACGTGGTGGGAAGCGTCGTGATGCCGGCCTTCTGGAAGTCCTTCTTGTTGTAGTACACCGAGTACCAGTAGCCGGCGCCGAAGGGAACGCCCCAGATCGCTCCGTCGGTCTTCGTGCCGTAACCATCGGTCACGTAGGTCCAGCCGGTGAGCGAGTTGATGTACGACGACGGGAGGTACTGCCGCAGGTCGACCAGGTATTTGCCGTTCTGGATGACCTGACCGCCGACGTACATCTGCCCGATGTCCGGAGTGGTGCCCGCGGTCTCGGAGGACTGCAGCAGGGTGTCGAACGGGGTCGATGCGTCGCACTGCTCCTGGATGATCTTGACCTTGAACCCAGGGTTGGTCTGCTCGAAGAGGTTGACCCCCTTCGTCAGGAACGACTTCGCGGCCGGTACGCCGCACGAGCCGGAGGCAAGGGCGTCGTTCCAGACCGTGATGGTCGGTTCGCTGCCGCCCGAGCCGCCGCCACCGCCGCTCGAGGAGCTGGAGCAGGCGGCGGCCAGCACGGCCACTGCAGCAACGACGACGAATCCCACCCGCGTCCGTCGAAACCGCCGGCTCGCACCGCTCGTGGACTCTGGACTGATCATGGCCGTGTTCATCGCACCCTCGACGTCTCGAGCCGATCGGATTCCATCCGCACCCCGCCAGCGGACGGACCGTGGCGTCTGAGTAGAACCGATTCCAGGATCGATGTCAAGCGCATCCGGCGATGCCTCGCCGACCGCTCGTGACAGCCGCCCGGCACGGCCCCGGCCGGCCCGTGGCGGGCCACTCGGAAGGCGTCTCATCCGTTGGTATTCCTGGGAAAAGGGCAGCCTGAAGTGGACCGGCCCCGCTACGCCGGGCGAGCCGACCCGTCGCCGCAACCGCATCCAGGGAACCGTTGCCGAACCGTGACCGGCTCCGGTCCCCGAAGTCACCGAACGATGGCCTGCTGGGTCTCCCGGTCGAAGAAGTGCATGCGCTCGGCGTGGACGAGGAACTCCGTGCGGTCGCCGGCCCTGATGCGCAGGCGCGGTTGGACCCTCGCAATGCCTTCGCCGCGCACCGCAAGCTCGCCTGAGTCGTCCAGCTCGTCGTTGGGATTGTCCTGGGCGGAGTCGACGTGCACGCGTTCGGCATCGATCGAGAAGTGCACCAACAGCTCGGATCCCAGCGCTTCGACGAGCACCGCCTCCGCTCGCAGCGTGTGAGACCCGGGGGCCGCACCGTCCGCCGCCGGAAGGTCCTCCGGGCGGATCCCGACGACGACGCCACGGCCGCCGTACGCTCGCACGCCCGGCCGTGCCCGGTGCACCTGCTCGGGCAGGGCGATCTGCTGGGAGCCGATCGTGACCGAGCTTGCATCCGGGCTCAGCACTGCCTCGAACAGGTTCATGGCCGGGGAACCGATGAAGGCGGCCACGAACAGGTTGTTCGGCCAGTCGTAGAGCGTCTGCGGGTGGTCGCACTGCTGGAGCGTGCCGGACCTGAGCACCGCGACCCGGTCCCCCATCGTCATCGCCTCGGTCTGGTCGTGCGTGACGTAGAGCGTCGCGACGCCGATCCGCCGCTGGATCCGGCTCACCTCCGAACGCATCTGCACGCGCAGCTTCGCGTCGAGGTTCGACAACGGCTCGTCCATCAGGAACACCGCGGGATCACGCACGATCGCCCGGCCCATCGCCACCCGCTGGCGCTGCCCGCCGGACAGCTGGCCGGGCTTGCGGTCCATCCACTCGGTCAGGCCGAGGATGGCCGCTGCTTCCACGACCTTGCGCTGGGTCTCCGCCCTCGGCACGCGGCGCAGCTTGAGCGCAAACGCGATGTTCTCCGCCACGGTCATATGGGGATAGAGCGCGTAGTTCTGGAACACCATCGCCACGTCGCGATCCTTTGACGTGACGTTGTTGACAACGCGGTCGCCGATCCGCAGCGTGCCCGAGGTGATCTCCTCGAGCCCGGCGACCATCCGCAGCGCCGTCGTCTTGCCGCAGCCCGACGGGCCGACCAGCACCATGAACTCGCCTTCGGCGACGTCGAGGCTCAGCTCGCGGATCGCTTCGTAGCCGTTCGGGTAGACCTTGCCGACCCGGTCGATCGTTATCGGTGCCATCCACACCCCTCCGATGGCTCCCAGGATGGCAGCACAACGCGCCCCGGTGTGCTGATCCCTACCTTGCCGGCTCGGCTCATGAGGTCAGTCGCAGCAGGGCGTCCGCGGCCGTGCCCGGCGCGGGCTGGAACAGCTCGAGGGTGATTCCGTCAGGGTCGCGCAGGTAGAGCCCGTAGCCGCCCGCGTTGACACCGGTGTCGATGGGAACGGGTGGGCTGAACAGCTCGACGCCGGCCTGCACGAGCCGCTCGTGGACGGCGACGAGGTCGGCGACCACGAAGCAAAGATGGGCGTTCCCGATCCGGCGTGGTTCGAGCTCCGCATCGAGCAGGTCGGGAGCTCGATACTCGAACAGCTCGATCACGTGGCGACCGGCGGCGTCGTACAGGTGGGCCATCCGCACCGAAGCATTGGGATAGCCGACGATTGCGGCGAGATAGCCGCCGACCTTCTCCTGCTCCATGATCACGCTGCAGCCGAGTACGTCGCGATAGAACGCGACCGATCGGTCGAGGTCGCGCACCGTCAGCCCGGTGTGGTGCACGGCGCCGATGTCACCCACGGTCCGCTCCTTCCGCTGCGGCCAGCGCGGCTGAGACAGCGCGCGCGGCTTCGATCGTGGTCGCCGTACCCCCGACGTCGGGAGTGCGCCCGGCAGAGGTACTGAGCGCGAGGCGAACCGCGCGCTCCAGCCGGTCTGCAGCCGCCTCGGCGCCGAGATGACGGAGCATCAGTGCGGCTGACAACAGCTGTGCCATCGGGTTGGCGATGCCACGGCCGGTGATGTCCGGCGCCGAGCCGTGCACCGGCTCGAACATCGACGGGAGATCGCCGTCGATGTTGAGGTTTGCCGATGGCGCCAGCCCCAAGCTGCCCATCAAGGCGGCACCGAGGTCCGCGAGGATGTCCCCGAACAGGTTCGACGCGACGATGACATCGAGGTCATGGGGCGAGCGCACCAAGCGGGCCGCGAGCGCGTCGATGTGCACGGACTCAAGGTTCACGTCGGGATAGTCGGTCGCGACGTCGCGTACGACCGCGTCCCAGAACGTCATCGAGTAGCGCAGCGCGTTCGACTTCGTCGCCGACACCAGCCGCCCGCGGCGGCTGCGCGCGGTGTCGAACGCCAGCCGGATCACCCGCTCGGCACCCATGCGGGTGAAGACCGAAGACTCGATCGCGACCTCGCGGTCGCCGCCCGAGAACAGCCGCCCGCCGACTCCGGCGTACTCCCCTTCGTTGTTCTCCCGGACGATCAGGAAGTCGAATCGCTCCCCATTGCGCAGCGGCCCGGCGATGCCGTCGAACGACATGATCGGACGCAGGTTCACCGCCTGGCGGAAGCGCTGGCGGATCGGCAGCAACAGCCCCCAGAGCGAGGCGTCGTCAGGAACCCTGGGGTCACCGACCGCGCCCAGCAGGATCGCGTCCTGACCGACCAGGCCGTCGAGGTCGGCCGGCTCCAGGTAGCTGCCGAGCGACAGGTAGCGGTCGGTCCCCCAGTCCAGATGCGTCCAGCGCACGTCCAACCCCTCGTCCGCGGCGAGCGCGTCGAGGACCTCGATGGTCGGCGGCATGATCTCCCGGCCGATCCCGTCACCGGGAAGCACCGCGATCCGGAACGGCCCGGTCCGCGAGTTGCGCATGCCGGGGTCGGCCGGTTCGACGCCGGGCACGGCGGTCTGGCTCACTGCGGCCTCGTGACTTCGCCGTCGATCGGCACGCACGTGAGCGCGCCGTCGATCGTGACGCAGGCACCGTTGATGAAGCCGGCCTCCGCCGAGCAGAGGAACACCGCAAGCTTGCCGATCTCGTCGGGCTCCCCGAGCCGGCCGGCCGGAGTCGTGCGAAGCACTCGATCCTCGTCCACGACGCCGAGGGCGACGTCGGCGTCCCACATCGGCGTGCGCTGGACACCCGGTGCGATCGCGTTCGCCCGCACGCCGTACGGCGCCCACTCGGCAGCGGCGACCTTGGTCATCATGATCACGGCCGCCTTGGCCGCGCAGTAGGCGATCCGGCCCGGGTTCGAGGAGAAACCGCGGATCGAGGAGATCGACACCACCGAACCGGAGCGCTGCGGCAGCAGGTAGCGAGTCGACGCGCGCATGCAGTTGAAGACCCCGGTCTGCATCACGCCGATGCTGCGGTCCCAGACGTCGTCGGTGACGTCCTTGATGTGCGGGCCCACGAAGGACACGCCCGCGTTGTTGACCACGATGTCGAGCCGCCCGAAGTCCGCGTGCACCCGCTCGAACGCCGAGTCGACGTCGGCCGAGCGCGAAACGTCGACGACATAGCTACGAGCCGGTACGCCGATCGCCTGCAGCTGTTCGGCCGCGGCCGCGGCGGCGTCCGCGTCGACGTCGAACACTGCCACGCCCGCGCCGGCCCGGGCCAGCTCCTCGGCGATCGCACGCCCGATCCCCTTGCCGGCGCCGGTGACGATCCCGACCTGGTCCCCGAGCGCGCTCACCGGCCCACCTCGGCGAGCACCGGAGCGAGCGGATGGTCGGCGAGCGCGAGGGTCTCGATCGCCATGTAGGGGAACAACGGCAGCGAGCTCAGCGCCTCGTGCAGGGCGGTCGCGTCCGCCGCCTGCCAGATGCCGACGTTCCCGAAGGTGCCGGGCACGCGCCAGATCTCGTGGATGGTGCCGGCCCGCACCAGCTCCGCTCCCCGGCTCCGCTCGGCGTCGAGCAGCGACCGGCGAGTCGCCGGATCGGTGCCGGGCGGCAGGTTCACCTGGATCCGCACCAGGAACCGCTGGGTCTGCATACCGATCACAATCGCTCGTCCGCTGGCGTCTTCACCCCGGTGCCGCCGGGTGAACACCATCGGCCGGGAGCACGATCGTGTCCCGGGCAACCGGCCCTGTCAAGGCGAACGGGCCGGTTGGTCGGAAACGATTCCCTGCCGTTATCGACGCCCGATGTCGCGACCGGCGGGAACCGTTGACCGTGCTGGACAGCTGTTCGCGCCCGCGGCGCGAAGCTGTCGGCGACGTGGAGCCGCTGCTGGTCGAGGGCTGGAAATGGTTCCGACCGCTCGGTATCAACTACTCAGCCGCGCGGGCGCCCGGCCGCTTCGGGGGCGCGGCGCAGCTGCCGGCCGGCACGAACTCCGTCGGCACCGTCACGGTGCGCGGCTCGGCGCCCTCGATCTGCTCGAGCAGGAGAGCGGCCGCCTGGCGACCGACCTCGATCGGGTCGCGGACCACGCAGGCCAGCGGCGGCTCGAGGAACTCGGCCAGCGGCACCGTGTCGAAGGTCACCAGGCTGACGTCGTCGGGAATCCGCCGGCCGAGGTCACGCAACGCCCGCATCACCCCTTGCAGGATCTGGTTTCCGCCGACGATCACCGCGGTCGGTGGACGTGGCTCGGCGAATGCCGCGAGCGTCGCGTCGTACCCGTGCTCGGCGGAGTACGAGCCGGCCCGCACGTTCAGCGTCGCCCCGGACCGGCCTTTGACCGCGCGGCGCACCGCGGCCGCCCGCTCCCTGGACGGCCGGACATTCGGTGCGCCGTTGATCAGCGCGAGCCGGCGATGGCCGAGGTCGAGCAGGTGCTCGGCGGCGGGCACCATGCCCTCGGCGTGGTTGTGGACGACCGCCCCGGCCGGGATGTCGGCCGGCAGCGAACGGTCGATCAGCACGATCGGCCCTTCGAACTTGCGCAGCACGTCGAGCGTTCGAGGATGCCGCTCGTCGGCGAGGGAGAGGACCAGACCGTCCACCCGACGCAGCTCGAAGTGCCGGATGTGCTCGGCGTCGAGCGCGGGGTCGCCGCGGGAGTTGCTCATCAGCAGGCTGTAGCCCGCCTTGCGCAGCTCGGTCACCGCGCCGGCGGAGTTCGCCGCGATCACCGGGTTGGCGACGTCGATCGCGACGAACCCGATCGACATCGTCCGGCCGCTGCGCATGCTCTGCGCGATCAGGTCCCGCTCGTAGCCGAGCGCCGCGACCGCGTCCTCGACCCGGTTGCGCATCACGGTGCTGACGTCGGGGTTGCCGGAGAGCACTCGCGACACCGAAGAGATCGCAACACCGGCGCGTTCGGCCACGTCGCGCATACCGACGCGCCGGCCGTTTCGAGCGGTCACGACGACCCTGTCCCCATCGCTATCCCCGCCTTGGGCGACGATTGTCGCTCGGACCTTACCAGCCGGCGGTGGCCACAACTGCAATCCGTTCCGGTGCGGCATTGACCAGTCAGATGTAGTCGCGATGGAGACTGAACGAACATTCGATGCGGGGGTTAACCGGTCAGATCCCTCGCTGGGTGCGCCGGCACTGTGCGACACTCTGGCGAAACGTTTCCAGCACGTTGGTGAGACGAGCATCGAGGACCCGCGGTGAGGATCGATCGAGTCGAGACCGTCCCGGTGGTCGCGCCGCTCGCGCGCGAGTACCGCGGCAGCCACTACCGGATGACCCATCGGGCGACGCTGATCGTCCGGCTGCACGTCGCGGGCGGCTTGGTCGGCGAAGCGTACGTCGCAGACGAGGACCGGACCCTGCAGGAGATCAAGGCAGTGGTCGACGACGAGATCGCGCCGCTGGTCGTCGGCCGGGACGTGCGCGGCATCGAAGCGCTGTGGGAGCTCGGGTACCGCGCGACCTTCGACATCCTGCGCGACCGCCGGATCGGCCTGGTGGCGCTCGCCGGGTTGGACACCGCCGCGTGGGACGCGCTCGGCAAGGCGCTCAACTGCCCGTTGTGGCGGTTGTGGGGTGGCTACCGCGACGCGGTGCCGATGGTGGTCATCGGCGGCTATTACGGCCAGACCGATGCCGACCTCGTCGCGGAGGTGGAGGGCTATCTCGAGATCGGCCTGGCCGGGATGAAGCTGAAGGTGGGTGGCCTGTCCCCCGCGGAGGACGCGGCCCGGGTCGAGACCGTGCGCAAGACGGCCGGGCCGGACTTCGTGCTGACGATCGACGCGAACCAGGGCTACTCGGTGGCCGACGCGGTCGAGCTGGCCCGCCGCTGCGCCGACCTCGACGTGACCTGGTTCGAGGAGCCGGTGCGCTGGCACAACGACCGGCGATCGCTTCGCGACGTGCGCTACCTCGGCGGGCTGCCGGTTGCGGCCGGGCAGTCGGAGTACACCGTGAGCGGCTGCCGCGACCTCATGGAGGCCGGCGCGATCGACTTCTGCAACTTCGACGCCTCGTGGTCGGGCGGCCCGACCGCCTGGCGGCGGATGGCCGCGGTCGCCCTGGCCTACGACGTACGCGTCGCCCATCACGAGGAACCGCACGTGGCGGCGCACCTGATCGCGAGCCAACCGCACGGGACGTTCGCCGAGTGCTTCCACCCGGACCGCGACCCCTTCTGGTGGAATCTGGTCGTCAACCGGCCCACACTGTCCGGCGGCATGCTGAAGCTGCCGGACGCGCCGGGGCTGGGCTGGCAGCTGGACTGGGACTACGTCGCCGCGCACAGAGCGGATCGAGAGTGACGAGGAGCATGAACAGTGGGCACCGCTAGCGAGATCCCGACCAGCTGGCCGACCGTCCACGACTCGCTGACCGCCGACGCCACCGCGCTGTTGCGGACGATGCGGCTGATCCGCGGGTTCGAGGACGGCGTGCAGACGCTGTTTCTCAAGGGCCTGGTTCGCGGCAGCACGCATCTCTACAGCGGCCAGGAGGCGGTCGCCGTCGGCGTGTGTGCGGCCATGCAGCCACAGGACACGATGACCTGCACCTACCGCGGCCACGGCGCCGTCATCGCGATCGGATCCGAGCTCGACCGCTGCTTCGCGGAGATCCTCGGCCGCGAGCTCGGGCTGTGCCATGGCAAGGGCGGCTCCATGCACCTGACCGATGTCGCGAGAGGCGCGCTCGGTTCCAACGCCATCGTGGGCGCGAACCTGCCCATCTCGCTCGGCGCGGCCTACGCGTCGCAGGTGCTCGGCACCGGCTCGGTCGCGGTTGCGTTCTTCGGCGACGGCGCCAGCAACATCGGCGCCTTCCACGAGAGCCTGAACATGGCCGCGGTGTGGAAGCTCCCTGTGCTGTTCGTACTGGAGAACAACCAGTACGGCGAGTACAGCGCCGTGGCCCAGACGACGGGGATCACGGTCCTCGCCGACCGTGCCGCCGCGTACGGGATACCCGGCGTGCGCGTCGACGGCAACGACGTGCGCACCATGCAGGCGGCCGCGGAATGGGCCCTCGACCACGCCCGGCGCGGCAACGGGCCGGTGTTGCTCGAGGCCAACACCTACCGTCATCACGGCCACTCCCGCAGCGACCAGGCGACCTACCGACCGACCGGTGAGCTCGACGAGTGGTTGGCGCGCGACCCGATCAGCCTCCTGCGGGATGCCTTGATCAGCCAGGGCCGGCTCGACTCCGGAGCCGACGACGAGGCGGCCGAGAGCGCCGCACGCGAGGTGTCGGAAGCAATGGACCGAGCGCTCGCCAGTCCCGAGCCCCGGCTGTCGGCACTCACGACGGACGTGTTCGCATGAGCGGCGAGGCGCGCGAAACCAACTACCGGCAAGCGGTCGGCCAGTCGATCGCGGCCGCGCTCGAGGCAGACCCGCGGGTCGTGTTCTTCGGCGAGGACGTCGCGGCTGCCGGTGGTGCGTTCAAGACGACGGTAGGACTGCTCGAGCGGTTCGGTCCGATGCGGGTGCGCGACACCCCGATCTCCGAGCAGGCGATCATCGGCACCGCGATCGGGGCGGCCTTGACCGGCCTTCGCCCGATCGCCGAGCTGATGTTCGCGGACTTCGCGGGGGTCGCCTACGACCAGCTGGCGAACCAGCTGGCGAAGCTGCGCTACATGACCGGCGGGCAGGGGACCCTTGCGGTCACCATCCGGCTCAGCAACGGCGCCGGCGGCGGCTTCGGCGCCCAGCACTCGCAGCCAGCGGAGAACTGGTTCCTCAACATTCCCGGCTTGAAAATCGCCGTGCCGGGAACGGTCGAGGACCTGTTCGGACTGATGCAGTCCGCGGTTGACGACGACAACCCCGTGCTCGTCTTCGAGCACAAGAACCTGTTCAACCTCAAGGGGACGCTGCCGGCCGGACGCGAGCTCGTCCCGCTCGGCGAGGCGGCCGTGGTGACCGAGGGCAGCGACGTGACCATCGTCGCAACCCAGCAGATGCGACACCGCTCGGCCGACGCAGCGGCCAAGCTGTCGGCGGAGGGCATCGAGGCCTGCGTGATCGACCCGCGCTGCCTCGTGCCGTTCGACGACGACGCCGTCGTCCGCTCGCTCGAGACCACCTCGCGGTTGCTCGTCGTACAAGAAGGGCCGCCGGACGGCGGCTGGGGCGCGTCGCTGGTGGCGCGCATGACCACTGGGCACTTCGAGCTGTTCGATGCCCCTCCCGTCCTGCTCACGTCGCCGGCGACACCGATCCCGTACGCCGAGAACCTCGAGAACGCATGGCTGCCGGACGTGGACGCGATCGTCGACGCGGCGAGGACTCTGGTCCGCTACTGATGCCGGCCGACTTCTCCCGGCACTCGGTTGCCGCCGCCGAGCTGTTCTTTCCGGAGGGGCTGCGCTGGCGCGACGGCTCGCTGTGGTTCTCCGACGTCTTCGGCGGCACGGTGTCGTGCCTGAGCCGGTCCGGAACCCGCGTGGTTGCCGAGGTTCCGGGCCAACCGAGCGGTCTCGGGTGGCTGCCGGACGGCACGTTGCTGGCCGTTTCCATGCAGGAGAAGGCGCTCCGCGCGGTGGCCGCCGACGGCTCGACCTCGACGTACGCCGACCTGTCCGAGGTGTGCCCGCAGCTCGCCAACGACATGGTCGTCGACGCACACGGCCGGGCGTACGTGGGCAACTACGGCTACGACGTCGATGCGGGTGCGCCGGTCGAGGCGACCCATCTCGTCCGGGTGAACCCCGACGGTGCTGTGCTCGTCGAGCCGCCCGAGGTGGTCTTCCCCAACGGCTGCGTCATCGTGGACGACGGCTGGACGCTGCTCGTCGCCGAGACGTTCGCGGACCGGGTGACCGAGATGTCGATCGGCCGCGACGGCGGGTTGTTCGACCCGAGACCGATCGTCGAGCTCCCGGCCGGCTCGGGGCCGGACGGCATCGCAGTGACCGCCGACGGGGTGATCTGGGTGCCCTGCGCGTACGGCGAACGAGCGGTCGCCGTGACGCGCGGCGGTGAGGTCGTCGACGAGATCCGGATCCCGGGGGTGGGCGTGAACTGCTGTGTGATCGGCGATGACGGACACACGTTGTTCGTCGCCGTCGCTCCGCTCGACGAAGTGGAGGCGGCGGCCCATCCGGCCGGCCGCATTCTCGCGGTGCCGCTCTCATGACCACGCCCGTGGCCGGAGGCCGCCCGAGCGTGATCGTCACCGGTGCCGCACGAGGGATCGGGGCCGCCACCGCGCGCCGACTTGCCGACGACGGAGCTGCGGTGATCGCCGTCGATCGGGACGCCGACCCGCTCGACGCCGTGGTGGGCGCGCTACCCGGTGACGGGCATCGCGCCTGGGCGACCGACCTGCGCGACCTCGCCGGCCACGACGCCCTGGTCGAGGCGGCGCTCTCGGCCGCGGACCGCTTTCTCGGCCTCGCGCATCTGGCCGCCGTACTTCGCCGGCGCGCGACGGTCGAGGAGGTGAGCGAGGAGGACTGGGACCTGCAGATCGACGTGAACCTCAAAGCCACCTTCTTCCTGAACCGCGCGGTTGCGACCGCGCTCGTTCGGCAGGGGCAAGGCGGGTCCATCGTCAACTTCACGTCACAGGCGTGGAACACGGGCGGGTTCGGCGGCGCCGTGGTCTACGCCACCACCAAGGGCGGAGTCGTGTCGATGTCGCGCGGGCTGGCTCGCACGTTCGCCCCGCACGGGGTCCGCGTCAACACCGTGGCCCCGGGATTCGTGGAGACGGAGATGATGCTCGGCGGGTTGTCCGAGCAGCAGATCGAGGACTTCCGGCAGATGGTTCCGCTCGGCCGGATGGCCGCGGTCGAGGAGCTGGCATCCACCGTGTCGTTCCTGATGGGCGACGACGCGCGCTACGTCACCGGGGCGACGCTCAACGTCACCGGTGGCCAGCTCATGTACTAGGCCACAGACCTCGAAGACCGGCTACAGGTCGTACGCCTCGATCCGGCCGGTCGGCGTCCGTGCGGCGTACTCCTCGTCGAGGGACGCGATGCCGAGGTAGAGCGTGGTGCCGTTCGGACCGCCGATCTCGGGGCAGTAGACGCCCTCGCCGGGGACCTCGATCTCGGCATCGATCTCGCCGGCCCGGGTGACCGCGATGGCCCGGCTGGAGAACGCGCACGCCACCCAGACCCGGCCCGCGCGATCGACGGCGATGCCGTCCGGACCGGAGCCCTTGGGCAGCTCCAGCAATGTCCGCGGGTCGGACAGGCCGCCGTCGGGAGCAACGGTCAGCTCGGTCAGCCGGTCGCCGAAGGTCTCGGCGATAACCATCGTCCGGCCGCCATCCACCAGCACGGTGCCGTTGGGGAACATCAGCTCCGGCGGCTCGACGTGCGTCGAACGGTCAGGGTCGACCCGAGCGATCCGGGTGAGTGCCTCGGCCTCACCGTGCTCGACGTCGAAGCCGTAATTGCCGACGTACGCCCGCCCCTGCGGGTCGACCAGCATGTCGTTCGCATACGCAGGCAGCAGGTGGGACAGGTCGGCGTAAAGGGTGAGGGCGCCGCCGGGTGCCACTGAGAGCACCGACCTGCGCTCCATCGCGACCACCAGCAGCGTGCCGTCCTTGGTCCAGCCGAGCCCACCTGGTCGGCCCGGCATCCGCGCAACCACCTCGTAGCCGCCACCGATCCGGCAGACCGTGCCGCCGTACTGGTCGGTGAACCAGAGCGCTCCGTCGCGCCAGCGCAAGCCTTCCGGAAAGTACAGCTCGGCCGCGACCACCCGGCCGTGCACGTCGACCCCCCCGACCGCCATCTGCCACTCCCCCGAACGATCCCGTCGTCGAACCCGGCAACCGAACGGCATGAAAACCTTTCCAGTCAAATCGAGCCGGGTTCTGCCGTTCCCCCGGACTAACCGTCAACTCGGTGGTCAAGCGCCCGAAGAACCGATTCCATCAAACCGCCATTCAACCTGGTACTGTGCTGGTTGTGGGCGATCGCCTGGCTGGACGGCGAGCGCTCATTACCGGCGCCGCCGGGGGCATCGGGGGAGCAATTGCCCAGGCGTTCCTCGACCAAAGCGCCGCCGTCCTCGGCCTGGACCTTGCCGAGGGCGGACCGGTGCCGGTCCTGACCGCCGACCTCGCCGACCCCACCGCGCTCGACCACATCGTGGCCGCGGCCAACGACCGGCTCGGCGGCGTCGACATCCTCGTCAACTGCGCCGGGGTCTCCATCCCGGAACCCGCAACGGCGCTACGCCGGGCGTCCTACGACCGCACCCTGCAGGTGAATCTGCACTCGCCGGTGTTCCTGATGAGCCGGCTCGGCGCGCAGATGGCCGAGCGGGGATATGGCCGCATCCTCAACATCACCAGCATCCACGGCCGGCTGAGCGAACCACTCTCGCTCGCCTACGACGTCTCGAAGGGCGGCCTCGAAGCCGCGACTCGCACGGTTGCGCTCGAGCTCGCCGGCTCCGGCGTACTCGTGAACGCGATCGCGCCCGGCTTCGTCGAGACGCCGATGTCGATCGTCGATGGTGAGAACGAGCTGGACAGCGAATGGTTCCAGTCGATCTACGTCGGTCACGAGCGGCTGCCGATCCGCCGCGCGGCACAACCGCCCGAGATCGCCGTACATGCCGTCTGGTTGTGCAGCGACGAGAACAGCTACCTCACGGGACAGACGATCACCGTTGACGGCGGGCTGTCCGCCCGGTTCTGACCGACGGCCCGCATCGTCGTTTCCCGGCCGCCCGCGGGTACGGTTGGATCATGAGGAAGCTCAGCCTCGGTCTTGCGCTCGCCCTGCTCGTCATCGTGGCCGGCTGCAGCTCTGGCAGCAGCGGGGGCAACGGCACCAGCGGCAACTCGACCACTCCGAGCGCGTCGAGCA
>DATJSI010000096.1 GCA_035504215.1 Mycobacteriales bacterium | reverse complement strand
GAGGGTCGGCCGACGAGCGACGCCGCCAGGTCGAGCCGGCGTCGCATGCCACCCGAGTAGGTCTTCGCCGTACGGTCGGCGGCCGCACCCAGGTCGAACCACTCGAGCAGCTCAGCCGCCCGCCGCTGTGCGTCGCGAGTCGTGAGGTCGAGCAGCTGCCCGATGAGCACGAGGTTCTGCCGGCCGGTGAGGTCCTCGTCGACCGAGGCGTACTGGCCGGTCAGCCCGATCTGCTGGCGGACCCGGTGCGCATCGCGCGCCACGTCGAGCCCGGCCACCTGGGCAAAGCCGGCATCGGCTCGCAGCAAGGTGGCCAGGATGCGCACCGCGGTGGTCTTCCCGGCGCCGTTCGGGCCGAGCACGCCGAGCACGGTGCCCTCCCGGGCGAGCAGGTCCACGCCGTCGAGGGCGAGCGTGTCGCCGAAGCGCTTGACCAGTCCGTGAGCCTCAATCGCGTATGTCATGGGGATAGCGTCGGTGCGGGTCCTGGCACGGCACGCACACGCCGCTGGCAGCGGCTGTCAGCGGCGTATCAGGGCTCCCACCAGCGGGTTTGCCGGATACCTACCCACGGGTAACAATCCAGCATCGAGCCGAGGAGTCCCCGTGAGCCAGGTCAGCGAGAAACAAGCCCGCCAGGTTGCCGAAGCAGCGCGAGAGACCGAGTGGAAGCTCCCGAGCTTCGGCAAGGAGCTGTTCCTCGGCAACTTCCGGCTCGATCTGATCCACCCGCAACCGGCCCAGAGCCCCGAGATGATCGAGCGTGGTGAGGCATTCCTCGCCGAGCTGCGGGCGTTCCTCGAGAACAAGGTCGACCCGTTCGCGATCGAGCGGGACGCCAAGATCCCGGACGACGTGGTCGAGGGCTTGAAGGAGCTCGGCGCCCTCGGGATGAAGATCCCGACCCAGTACGGCGGGCTCGGGCTCAGCCAGGTCTACTACAACAAGGCGCTCGCGCTGGCCGGCGTCTGGCACAGCGCAATCTCGACAATGCTCTCGGCGCACCAGTCGATCGGGCTTCCGCAGCCGCTCATGCTGTTCGGCTCCGACGAGCAGAAGTCGGAGTGGCTTCCGAAGCTCGCCCGGACCCACATCAGCGCCTTTCTGCTGACCGAGCCGGACGTCGGCTCCGACCCGGCGCGGCTGTCCGTCACCGCGACACCCAGCGAGGACGGCTCGTCGTACACGATCAGCGGCACCAAGCTCTGGGCGACGAACGGCGCGTTCGCGGATGTCGTCGTCGTGATGGCGATGGTGCCGAAGAGCGAGGGCCACCGCGGCGGCATCACGGCGTTCATCGTCCCGTGCGACGCCCCGGGCGTCACCGTCACGCACCGCAACGCATTCATGGGGTTACGCGGGATCGAGAACTCGGTGACCGTCTTCGATGGCGTCACGATTCCCGCTTCGAACGTGATCGGCGGCGAAGGCATCGGGTTGAAGATCGCGCTGACCACCCTCAACACCGGCCGGCTGTCGCTCCCGGCGATCTGCGCGAGCGTGAGCAAGTACTGCCTGAAGATCGTTCGCGAGTGGGGGACGCAGCGGATCCAATGGGGAGTGCCGGTCGGGAAGCACGATGCAGTCGCCCAGAAGATCGCCGAGATCGCCGGCACGGCGTTCGGGATCGAGGCCATGCTCGATGTTTCGAGCCGGCTCGCCGACGAGCACCGCAACGACATTCGCATCGAGGCCGCTCTCGCCAAGCTCTACGGGTCCGAGATGGCCTGGCTGGCGGTCGACCAGATGATGCAGGTGCGCGGCGGGCGCGGCTACGAGTCCGCCGAGTCGCTGCGCGCCCGTGGCGAGAAGCCGGTGCCGGCCGAGCAGCTGCTCCGCGACATGCGCATCAACCGGATCTTCGAGGGCTCGACCGAGATCATGCATCTGCTGATCGCGCGCGAGGCGGTGGACCAGCACCTGCAGATCGCCGGCGACATCATCGAGCCGGACGTGCCGCTCGGCGACAAGGCCCGGACCGCTGCGAAGGCCGGCAGCTTCTACGGCCGTTGGCTGCCGAAGCTCGCGGCCGGCAAGGGGACCAACCCGACGTCGTACGCCGAGTTCGGCGAGCTCGCCGAGCACCTGCGCTTCGCCGAGCGCAACTGCCGCAAGCTGGCCCGCTCGACGTTCTACGGGATGAGCCGCTGGCAGGGCGGCCTGGAGAAGAAGCAAGCGTTCCTCGGCCGGATCGTCGACATCGGCGCCGAGCTCTACGCGATCGCGAGCGCATGCGTCTATGCCGACACGCTCGGTCGCGAGGACAGCGAGCACCGGGCGGAGTACGCCGAGCTCGCCGACCTGTTCTGCAACCAGGCGCGGCGACGGGTCGACCGGCTCCTGCACGACCTCTGGTTCAACAACGACGCGGACAACTACCGCGCAGCGACCAAGGTGCTTGACGGGCGCTACACGATGTTCGAGCGCAGCATCATCGACCCGGCCGGCGAGGGCCCGATGATGCCGGGTCAAGCCAGCTCGTAACGCAGCCCTTCGTACTTGACCTCCATGCCGACCGACTCATAGAGCCGGACCGCATTGGTCAGGCTGCTCGCATCGACGCCGAGCGCGACCTTGCGGTAGCCACGCCGATAGAACTCGGCAAAAGCGTTGAGCAGCAACAACTTTCCGAGCCCGCGACCGCGGTAGTCGCGCAGCGTCCCGAGCACGTCGATGTAGCCGGCCTCCGGCATCTCCGCCGCATAGAGGCCAGCGACGCGTGCGCCGTCGACGGTCGCGAACCACCACAACGAGAGGTCAGGGCAGACCCCGTTCACCGTGTGCGCGAGCCACCGTTCGTACGGCTCGCGGATCGGGTCGAAGTGGTCGAGAAAGGCGAGGTCGGTGATCTCCCACATGTCGTGCAGGTCCTCGTCGCTGCGGCGTACCGGCTCCAACCGAACACCAGCCGGCAGGTCGGGGATGACCGGTGGTTCGTCAAACGTGGCCACCATGCGGTAGAAGCGCCGGATGACCGTGGCGCCGGCGCGCTCGTAGATCTGCCGCTTGACGGCGTTCTTGGAGTTCGCGAACAGGTTGATCGGCAGATCCCGCCCAAGGTCCTTCGTGGTCGCCCTGACCCAGTCGAACAATGCCGCCATCACGGTCTCGTCGGTGCCGGGTCGAACGATGATGTCCCCGAACAGGCTCGGGTGACCCGGGAAGCGTTCCACCCATGAGTAGCCGAGCAGCTCCCCGTCGGGGCTCTCGACGACCGCCGCCACGAGCTGGTCGTTTGCCAGGTCGGTCCGCACTTCGTCGATCGTGGTGTTGGGCTCGCCGACCTCGGCCAGGTCGGAAAGGAGGACCAAGTCCAGAATCGTCTCCGCGTCCTCGGCGGTGACCGAGCGCAGGCGTCCGGCGGCATCCATGAGCCAAGACTGACCTACCCCGGAGGTGTGGCGCCAACCGATTCTCGGGGACGATAGAGAGATGACTGCACCGACCGACCGCCCCCAGCCGCCGTTCCGCGTCGTCACCGTCGGGCCGGACGGCGCTCCGGTCGAGGACCCCGACTCGCCGGACGGCCCGCAGCCCGAAGCGGACGGTGAAGCCGTCAGCGAGATGGTCGAGCAGCCGGCCAAGGTCATGCGGATCGGCTCGATGATCAAGCAGTTGCTCGAGGAGGTTCGCGCCGCGCCGCTCGACGACGCGAGCCGGCTGCGGTTGAAGGAGATCCACGAGAGCTCGATCAAGGAGCTGTCCAGCGGGCTGGCGCCCGAGCTGCGCGAGGAGCTCGAACGGCTGTCGCTGCCGTTCACGGCGGACGACATCCCATCCGACGCCGAGCTGCGGATCGCCCAGGCACAGCTGGTCGGCTGGCTCGAGGGGCTTTTCCACGGGATCCAGGCGACGCTGTTCGCCCAGCAGATGGCAGCACGCGCGCAGCTGGAGGAGATGCGCCATCGCGCGCTCCCGCCCGGGCAGAGCCAAGGCCAGCAACAGCAAGGCCTCTACCTGTAGGACAGCGCACGTACCTGTAGGACAGCGCACGCCGACCAAAAAGATCTTTGACCGGAATCCCGTGAACTGAGGGTCTATCGTCCCGTTCGGGTCGGTCCGGGCAGCCGCGTTTCGGAACGGGCCCGGAAACGGGGATTCCATGCGCGCACGCCCGAACCTTCGTGGTTCCTCCTGGTTGGTCACCGGTGCGGCGTCGGCGGTCGTGTTGATGAGCCTGGCGGGCTCGCCCGCCGCTGCGCTCACGCATCGACCCGCTGCGTCGGCTCAGGGCGCACGTGCAGCGATGACGGGCCTGGCGCGGGTCAGCGCGGCTCCCCGGGTGCCGTCGACCGCGACCCGGCTGGGTCGGGTTGCGCCGTCGGTAGCGGTCAGCGGTGACGTGGCCCTCAAGCCTCGCGACCCGGCCGCGTTGACCGCCGCCGCGACGGCTGTGTCGACGCCGTCCTCGCCGGCGTACCGCCATTACTTACCGGCGGGGAAGTTCCGTTCGACCTACGGCCCGACCGCGACCTCGATCGCCGAGGTCGAGGCGGCCCTGCGGGCGGCGCATCTGCGGATCGGCTCGGTCTCGGGCAACGGCATGCTCATCTCCTTCAGCGGCACGGCTGCGCAAGCCGAGGCCGCCTTCCACGGCAGCCTCGCGACGTTCCGGCTCAGCAGCGGGCGGGTCGGCATGCAGATGACCTCCGCGCCGAAGCTGCCGGCAACCATCGCGTCCCAGGTGGCCGGTGTGATCGGGCTGAGCACCCTGGCGCGGCCGGTCAGCAGCATCGAGCACTGGACGAAGCAAGGTGCCGGCCATGAGATCCCGCTGGATCGCCACCCGTTGCTGACCCACGCCCCCGGAGCTCCGGATCCCTGCGCAGCGGCGGTCGAGAATGCGAACGAAGAGAACGGGCTGACCTACGACCACCTCGCCCACGCCTACGGGCTCGACGGCCTGTTCAATGCAGGCGACCTCGGCGCCGGACAACACATTGCGGTGTACGAGCTCTACCCGTACTCCGCCTCCGACGTGTCGACCTTCGACACCTGTTACTTCGGCACCGCCGGCGCGGTGGCGATGGTCGGCCGGCTGAACTCGATCCTCGTCGACGGAGGCGCAGGGACGGGTGTGGGCGCAGGCTCCGACGAGGCAGATCTCGACGTCGAGGACGTCTCCGCCTTCGCACCCGATGCGGACATAGACGTCTACACCGGGCCGCCGACGAACACCGGCTACCTCGACACCTACAACCAGATCGTCACCCAGGACACCGACCAGTTCGTCACTTCCAGCTACGGCAGCGAGTGGTGCGAGCAGCAGACCCTCGCCTACGAACCCGGACTGGTCGACACCGAGAACCAGATCTTCGAAGAGGCGGCCCTCCAGGGCCAGACGGTGCTCAACGCGGCCGGTGACAGCGGGTCGGACGAGTGCGCCCCCAACGGCAGCCCTCTCCCGGAGTCGCCGTACGTGTCGGCCGGGGACCCGTCGAGCCAGCCGTTCGTGACCTCGGTCGGCGGCACCGCAGTCATCGACGACTCGAACCGCCCCACCGAGCAGGTATGGAACGACGGCAACTACGGCGGCTCCGGCGGTGGCGGCACGTCGGCCCTGTGGAGCGCGCCGAGCTGGCAGCAGTCAGCGATCGCGAGCATCGACCCGTCGGTGTTCGCCGCTGCCTACGGCTCCGGCGCAAGCTTCGGTAGCGGTGAAGACCAACCGTGCCCGCAGGCCACATCAACGGATGACACCGTCTGCCGCACCGTTCCGGACGTCACCGCGGAGGCCGACGAATACACCGGCGCTCCGGGCATATACGACCACGAGTTCGGTGGCTGGGTCGACTTCGGCGGGACGTCGTCGTCCACCCCGTTGTGGGCGGCCATGCTCGCCGACGTCCAGGCCTCGGCGGGGTGCCAGTCCTCCGGACCGCTCGGGTTCATCAGCCCGAAGCTCTACGCCATCGGCGCGAACGCCAGCGAGGCGGCCGCGTCGTTCAACGACGTGACGACGGGCAACAACGACGACTACGCGATCAGCGGCGGCCAGTTCTTCCCGGCGACGACCGGATACGACCTCGCTTCCGGTCTCGGCTCACCGCGCCTCACTGCGCGGAGCGGCAAACCCGCACTCGCCGCTTACCTGTGTGCGATGGGACCGAGCACCGCGCCCGCGATCAGCGGCCTGAGCCCCACGGTCGAGCCGCTCGATCCGAGCGGGACGCTCACGATCAGCGGGACGAACTTCACCGGCGCCACCGCGGTCTCGATCGGCGGCTACCAGGTCCCGACCGCAGACTTCACGGTCGCGAGCGACAGCGAGATCGACGTCACCCCGCCGCCACCGGCCTCGAGCCTGACCGGCGGCGACCCCGGCGAGACCGGCGCTGGTCCGGCGATCGTCAGCGTCACCGGACCCGGCGGGACGTCGGCGATGGCCGGCTCGGCGAGCCGGCTCGAGTACGTCGACACCTCTGCATCCAGCTCGGTGCCGAGCGTCGGCTTCATCTCTGGCGACATCGGTGCTCAAGCCGGCGGAAACACGGTGACGGTCTACGGCTCGGGCTTCGAGCGGAGCGGCACGAGCGACGTGGAGGCGGTCACGGTCGGTGGCCTGCCTGCGAGCTCCTACACCGTGCTGTCCGCGGACAAGATGACCGTGACGATTCCGGCGTACCAGAGCGGCAGGACCAGCTGCGCGGGCATCGACCTTCATCCCGACACCGAGCTGTGCCAGACCCAGCTCGTCGTCACCGGGTCGGCCGGTTCGAGCTCGACGACTCCCATCGTGCCGCTCTACGAAGGCTCGACCGACGGCAGTACGCCGTGTACGGGTTGCGCGTCGTTGCCGGCTCGAACCGAGTACGACTACACCCCGGCGCCGACTGTGACGTCCCTGTCGACGACCTACTTGAGCGAGCTCGGGTTCAACGTCGTGTCGATCTATGGGCAGGGCTTTGCCTATCCGGGGTACGACTGGACGCTGATCGGGTCGCCAACCAGCGCCGCCTCGCAGAACTACTTCGCGCTGTCGGTGACTCCGAACGAGATCGACCTGCTCCCCAACGGGACGAACAACTTCAGCGTGAACAGCCTGCACAAGTCGTTGCGAGTCGTGACCGCAGCCGGCACGTCCGCGCCGACACCCGTGATCTACGCAGGGATCCCGAAGGTCACCTCGGTGAGCCCGGCCGCCGGTCCGGCCGGCGGCGGGACCACCATCACGGTGACCGGCGAGGGCCTGGATGCGGTCGCGCCGAGCGCCGGCGGCTATCTCGAGTACGTGGACGACAACATCGGCCTGCCCCGCGACCAGCTCTCCGGAATCACGGTCGCGAGCAGCACCTCGCTCACGGCGACCACCCCACAAGTGCTCGCGGGCACGGACGAGGTGACCGCGTGCACCGTTTCCGGGTGTTCGTTCCTGAGGGGTAACCCCGACAGCCCGGCGGCGAAGAGCACGAGCTTCGTCTTCTATCTGCCGGGAAACCCGGTGGTGACGGCGGTCGTGCCGCACCACGGGCCGGCTTCTGGCGCGAACCTCGTCGAGATCAGGGGTCACAACCTGAGCAACCCGGTCTCGGTGATGTTCGGCAAGCGCGCGGCGGTCGTCGCCGACGATGAGTTCGGTCCGTCGGCGTCGGCGAACTCGATCGAGGTGCAACCACCACCCGGCACACCCAAGAAGGTCGTCAATGTCGTTGTGACGACAGCAGAAAGCGAGTACGCCCCCGGCGGCGCACCGAGCGCGATCACGGCGACGACGACGTACCGGTACGTCGTCAGCCCGCCGTCGGCACCGCAGAGCATGAAGACGAAGGAGCGGACCGACTCACTCGTGGTGTCGTGGGTGCGCCCGCTGGTCAACGGCGGTGCGCCGATCACCGGCTACCGGATCATCATCAGGCCGCTGAACCTGTTCTCGCGCAAGCAACCCAAACCGGTCAAGTTCCGGGTGGGCCCACACGTCCGCTCGGACGTGATCCACCTGCATCCGGAGGTGTACATCGCGGAGGTGAAGGCGCTGAACAAGCACGGCGCCGGACCGGCCGCGTTCGTGCTGTACCCGAAGCGGCTCAATGAGGAGCTCTAACCGGGCCCTCCGTGATGTGTGTCAGGCCGGCGTGCTGAAGCGCGCTGCGCGCTGACGCCGACGCGCACTCACGGGAACAACCGCTCGAGGACGGCTGCCACGCCGTCGTCGTCGTTGCTCGACGTGACCTGGTCCGCAACGGCGAGGACCTCCGGGTGCGCGTTCGCCACCGCGACACCGTGCCCTGCCCAGCGCAGCATCTCCACGTCGTTCGGCATGTCGCCGAACGCGATCACGTCGTGCGGCCCCAGTCCGCGCTCGCGCACGAGCGCCTCAAGCGTGCTGGCCTTCGTGACACCGAGCGCGCTGATCTCCAACAATCCGTCGATCGAGGAGTGCGTGAAGGTGGCGATCGAGCCGTCGAGACCACTCCGCGCGATGGCCAGCAACTCGTCCGAGGTCAGGTCCTCGCGCCGGCCGAGCAGCTTCGAGACCGGCTGGTCGAGCAGCTCCTCGACCGGGCCGATCCGCGCTCCGGGCTTCGGCGTCCAGCGCGGCCGGTAGCCCGGCTCGTGGGCGAACCCGCCGTCCACCAGCTCGAGGCCGAACTCGATACCGGGTACGGCGACCCGCAGGTCCGCGGCCAGCTGCCGGACGACCTCCGGCGACAACGGGCGGGACCGGATCACCTCTTCGGTGGCAAGGTCGAAGACTTGCGCACCGTTCGCACAGATCGCCAACCCGCGATGTCCGGCCGCCTCCGCGAGGTCAGGAAGCCACCGCGGGGGGCGGCCGGTCGCGATGACCACCAAGGCTCCTGCGGCACTCGCTCGGCCAAGCGCAGCGCGGGTCCGATCCGAGATGGTGCCGTCACGGTGCACGAGCGTTCCGTCGAGATCGGTCACGACGACCGAAGGCGTCATACCGGCTCGAAGATCTCGCGACCGCCGAGGTAGGGCCGGAGCGCCAGGGGTACGCGCACGGAACCGTCTGCTTGCTGGTGTACCTCGAGCAGGCAGGCGATGGTGCGGGCGATCGCGCACAACGTGCCGTTGAGGGTGGCCACCGGCGTCGGACCGTCCTCGTCGCGGTAACGAATCGCCAGCCGGCGGGCCTGGAAGGTCGTGCAGTTCGAGGTCGACGTCAGCTCGCGGTACCGACTCTGCGACGGGAACCACGCCTCGCAGTCGAACTTGCGCGCCGCGCTTGCACCGAGATCGGCGGTCGCGATGTCGACGACGCGGAACGGCAGTTCCAGTTTGGCGAGGAACTCCTTCTCCCAGGCCAGCAACCGAAGGTGCTCGTCGCGCGCGTCTTCGGGCCGGACGAAGGAGAACATCTCCACCTTGTCGAACCAGTGCACCCGGATGATGCCCTTGGTGTCCTGGCCGTAGGAGCCCGCCTCGCGACGGAAGCACGAGGAGAACCCGGCGTACCGGCGGGGAAGCACTGCCGGGTCGAGCACCTCGTCGGAGTGCATTCCGGCGAGTGCGACCTCACTGGTCCCCACCAGGTAGAGGTCGTCGTCGCGCAGCCGGTAGACCTCCGGCTCATGCGCGCCGAGATAACCGGTGCCCTCCATCGCCTCCGGCCGCACCAGCGCGGGAGCGATCACGGGAATGAAACCCGTGGCAGTCGCCTGCTCCATCGCGAGGTTGACCAGGGCCAGCTCGAGCAACGCGCCGACGCCGGTCAGGAAGTAGAAGCGCGCGCCGCTTACCTTCGCGCCGCGTTCGAGGTCGATCGCGCCGAGGATCGCGCCGAGCTCGACGTGGTCGCGGACCTCGAAGTCATAGTCCGGCACCGCACCGACGGTCTCGATGACCACGGAGTCGTCCTCGCCGCCGACCGGTGCGTCGTCCTCCACGAGGTTCGAGACCAGGTACGCCGCCGCGCGTAGCGTCTCGTCGGCTGCGCTCTGTTCGGCCTCCGCGGTCTTGACCTCGTCCTTCAGCTGCTTGGCACGCTCGATCATCGCCGGCCGGTCCTCGGCGCTCGCCGACTGGATGGCCTTGCTCGCCTGGTTCGCGTCGGCGCGGAGGGCGTCGGCGCGGGTCACCGCGGCGCGACGCTGCTCGTCCGCCTCGAGCAGGCGATCGACAACGGCCGGCTGCTCGCCCCGCGACTGCTGGCTCCTGCGGTAGCGGTCCGGCGCCTCGCGCAGCTCCCGCAGATCGATCACGCAGAGCAGGTTAGTCGGCCGAGCAGATCCGCGGGACGGCCGGATCAGGGACCCTGACGAAGTTCGGCCACCCACGCGGCGGCCTCGGCAAAGTCGGTGTCGGCGGTGCCGCGGCGCTCGGTCGGGCGGTTGCCATCCGCGCTCGGGTACGAGCCCAGGAACCGGACGTCCGCGCACAACCGGCGAAGCGCGGCCAGCGCTTCGGCGACCCGCGCCTGGCTGACGTGTCCCTCGGCATCCATCGAGAAGCAGTAGCGGCCCAGCCCGACCCCGGTTGGCCGCGACTCGATCCGGGTGAGGTTGACCCCGCGCACCGCGAGTTCGGTGAGCACCTCGAGCAGCGCGCCCGGATGGTCGTCTGCGATGAAGGCGACCAGGCTGGTCCGATCCGCTCCGGTCGGGTCCGGTAGCCGGCCCGGCGCCTCGACGAGGACGAACCTGGTCACTGCGCCTGGCGTGTCCGCGATGTCGTCGGCAACGATCTCGAGGCCGTAGTGCGCGGCCGCGATCGGTGCAGCGACGGCCGCATCGGCTTCGCCGGCCGCCACCGCTCGCGCGCCGTCCGCAGTGCTCGACGCGGCGATGAACCGGGCGGCCGGCAGCTCGCGGCGCAGCCATCCACGAACCTGTGCCTCCGCGTGCGGGATCGTCGTCACGGTCGTGATGTCGGTCACCCGTGTGCCGGGTCGAACCATCAACGCGAACGAAACGGTGAGCTGGACCTCACGGACGATCCGCAGCGGCGCGCCGGAGGCGAGCTCATCGAGGGTCTCGGCGACCGAGCCCTCGACCGAGTTCTCCAACGGAACCAGCGCGCCGACTACCTCTTTACGGCGGACCGCATCCAGCGCATCGGCCACCGAGACGCACGCAACCGGCTCGACGTCGGTGGCATCAGGCAACGAACGTAGTGCGGCTTCCGAGAAGGTGCCTTCCGGCCCGAGATAGGCATAGCGCGCCCCCCGCGTACCCATGAGGGTCAGGCCCTGACCTTGCGGCCGAGCGCGAGCGCGATCGCCTGAGTTTCCTCGGGCGAGAGCGTCTGGTCACTCTGGCCTTCCTTCACACCTTTCGCATAGGCACGGGCCTCGGTGCGCCCGTTGATCGAGGTGATCACCAGACCGTCCCCGGAGTCATCGAGCAGCGCCGCAGTGAACGACATCCGGCCACCCATGTCGCCGAAGGCGTCGTAACGCACGACCGCAACGTGGCGAAGCGCGTCCGCAAGCTGGCTGCGCGCGACATCGAGATCGCTCTTGGCTCGGGCCAGCTCGAGTCGCAGCGCGTGGGTCTCTGCAGCGCCGCGATTGACCGCGTCGAGAACGCCTTCGGGTCCTTCCGGGCCATTGAGCACGTCCAGCGAGCGGCGCAGCCGCCTGACCCGCAGGTTCGCCACGAAACCGGTGATCAAGCCGACGATCGCGACCCCTGATGCTCCTAGCGTGATCTCGTCGAGCAGCGGGCGATGCAGGGGCAGCACAGCAGCGAAGCCTAATGCCTGACCCTGTGCGGCCGATCTGAGTCCGCGGTGAGGCCAGGCCACCGACCCGGCTCCGATCCGATTAGGGTCGCTCTGGTGGACGCCGAGGAGGTGCGGCGGCTGCTCGAGGACGTGGCAGCCGGTACGACGACGGTCGCCGACGCGTCCCGCGCACTGACCGCGGCACCGCTGTCGGGCTTCACCGATCTCGGGTTCGCCAAGCTCGACCACCACCGAGGGCTGCGGACCGGCGACCCCGAGGTGATCTACGCCGCCGGCAAGACCGACGATCAGGTCATCGCCCTGCTGGCCGCGCTGGCTGCCGCCCCGGGCGAGCGCCCGGCGCTCGCCACCCGGCTCACCACGAGCATGCTCAGCCGGGCTCGCGAGGCTTTTCCCGACGCCACGGTCGATCCGGATGCTGGCTGCGTGCTGGTCGGTGCACCACCGGAGCCTCGCGGCGACGTCGTCGTGGTCTCCGCCGGGACGAGCGACGAGCCGGTCGCGGCAGAAGCAGGCTTTGTCGCCCGCGCGTTCGGGGCGGGTGTCCGGCGGGTCTGCGACGTGGGAGTCGCCGGCCTGCATCGGCTGCTCGCGGAGCGCGAGACGCTGGCCGGCGCGGACTGCCTCGTCGTCGTGGCAGGAATGGAGGGCGCACTGCCGAGCGTGGTCGGCGGCCTGGTCGGCACCCCGCTGGTCGCGGTGCCCACCAGCGTGGGGTACGGCGCGTCGTTCGGCGGGCTCGCCGCACTGCTCGCGATGCTCAACTCCTGCGCTCCGGGGGTCACGGTGGTGAACATCGACAACGGCTTCGGCGCAGGCGTCTTCGCCGCCCGGGTCGCCAGGCGGGCGGCGGCGAGCACCGATGGGTGAACCGATACCCCGCGTCGGGTGGTTGGACTGCGCGAGCGGCATCAGCGGCGACATGCTGCTCGGCGCGCTGTACGAGCTCGGGGCCCTGGAGCGGCTCGCGCCATTGGTCGAGTCGCTCACCGACATCGGCGTGCAGTTCACCCCATCCGCCACGACTCGTCACGGGATCGCCGCCACCGCGATTGCCGTGACCGCCGCCGCAGAGCAGCCCGTTCGTGGCCTGGACGACGTCCTCGCGATCGCCGGCCGCGCGGCGATGCCGGCGCCGGCTCGTGAGCGCGCAATCGCCGTCTTCCGACGGCTGGCCGCGGCCGAAGGTGCGGTCCACGGCATCGACCCCGGATCGGTGCACTTCCACGAGGTCGGCGCGGTCGACTCCGTCGTCGATGTGCTCGCCGGTTGCCTCGGCCTGCATGCGCTCGGGCTCGACGCCATCGTCAGCAGTCCCGTAGCGCTCGGTGGAGGCACCGTGCAGACCGAACACGGGACGTTGCCGGTGCCGGTGCCGGCCGTCCTCGCGTTGCTCGAAGGCAGCGGCATTGCGTCGTACGGCGGGCCGGTCGCTGCCGAGCTCGCAACGCCGACGGGGGTCGCGATGCTCACCGAGTGGGCCACGGCGCACGGTCCGATGCCGCTCATGTCCGTCGAGGGAATCGGCACCGGCGCAGGCGGCCGCGATCTGCCCGACCGCGCGAACGTGCTGCGGTTCGTTGTCGGCACCGCAGCATCGAGTGCTGATCCGGATCGGACCGGCTGGCGGGTGGTCGAGGCCAACGTCGACGACCTCGACCCGCGGGTCTGGCCGTTGGTGCTCGAGCACCTGCTAGCTGCGGGCGCCGCCGATGCCTGGCTCACTCCCATCCTCATGAAGAAGGGCCGGCCCGCCCACACCGTCAGCGCGCTGGTGGCCACGGAGACCGAAGCCGCCATCGGTGCCGTGCTGCTGCGCGAGACCTCGACGATCGGCCTCCGTTCCTCGCCCGTGGACAAACGCGCGCTCGAGCGCACCTGGATCACGGTCGACGTCGGCGGCCGGCCGGTGAGGGTCAAGCTCGCCCACGACGGCGGGCGCCGCGTCAACCTCTCGCCGGAGTTCGACGACGTGACTGCTGCCGCCACGGCGCTGCAGCGCCCGGCCAAGGATGTCCTCGCCGAGGCGGCCGCGCTTGCCCGGCAGTCGCTCGACGGCTGACCGATGAGCTGACCGATGAGCCTTGCCGTTGTCGCGACGGTCTTCGTGCTGATCGTGCCCGCTGAGCTCCCCGACAAGACCTTCATCGCCTCGCTGGTGCTGGCCACCCGGTTTCGCGGGGGTCAGGTGCTGATCGGCGCGGCGCTCGGCTTCGGCGTACAAGCCGCCATCGCGGTCGGTGCCGGCAGTGTGGTCTCGCTGCTGCCACGAACTCCGGTGCTCGCCGTCAGCGCCGCGATCTTCGCACTCGGCGCGGTCCTGATGGTGCGCGAGAACAAGGATCCGCGCGAGGAGCAGCACGAGGTCGAGGAGGAGATCGCCGAGCTCCCGCCCGAACCCAGCGCGCGGCGGGTGATCGCGACCAGCTTCCTGGTGCTGTTCCTCGCCGAGTGGGGCGACCTCACCCAACTGCTGACCGCATCGTTGAGCGCGAAGTACCACCAGCCGGCATCGGTCTTCGTCGGCGCTTTCGCCGGGCTGGTGCTCGTCGCCGCCGTTGCGGTGACCGGCGGCAAGGCACTGCTGCGGATGATCCCGCTGGTGTGGGTACGCCGACTCGCAGCGGCCGCATTCGCGGCCGTGGCCGTCTTCACCGCGCTCGAGGCCGCCGGCATCGGCTGACCTCGGCGCCGCCTTACTGCCCGACCAGCTCCGTGATCTTGACGATCACGAAAGAAGGGGCGGGGTAGTTAGGTACGGCGGCGAGGGTGTCAGCGGGCGGAGATGCGCGCCAGGAACGTGATCGAGCCGAGGACCGCGCCGGCGGCGTCGTGGATCGATGCGCTCGACGTATCGAGGGTGACCACCATGCCGTCTTGGTGACGAACTCGCACCAGGCTGCGAGCCAGACCAGGGGCGCTCAGCACGATCAGCGGCGTGATCCGCGCGGCGTACTCGGGATGGGTGCTTCCGGTGTCGAGGTCGACCAGGTTGACGATGTCGAGGATGCTCCGGCCGATTACCGTCTCGTCACCGCAGCCGAGCAGCTCGACACCGGCGACCGAGATGCTGATGACGGAACCATCGGCGTCGAGGACGAAGCACGGGTCATGTGCGGCCGCCACCGCGGCGCTCCAACGGCTCAGCGAGGTCGGCCCGCCGGCCGGTTCGCGAGCGTTGCCCGCCTCTCCGACGTCCGGAACCCGAAGCACGGCGGACGGCTCAGTGGCCGGCTCCGGCTCCAGTTTCTCCAGACGCAGGATCAAGCTCGGCAATGCGATGGTCCCCCGCTCATGAGCGACGAGGTGGCTCCCCCGACGACTGACTGGGCGATCAGCCGGTAAATCAAGTATGGCCGGATTCGGGTGTTGCGGTTACGCCGCTTGGTGCAACTTGCGGTAGCGCGAAAGGCTTAACTTCCGCGATTGGTCATCGAATATCTCAGTTTTGCCATCATGTTTTCGGCGGATGGTGTAATACCGGACTCGTCGAACAGCGCCTGTGCCGCGTCGACGAACTGGTTGGGATCCCAACGCTTCCCGCCGTTGGTGATCACGGCGACCGACGTGTAGGGCCGGTAGATCTCGACCGAGTCTCCTTGTACGCCGAACACCTTGCCGGAAATGTGTGCGGCCTCGGCGCTGCACAAAAAGGCGACGAAAGGCGCGACGTTGTCGGGGTGCCAGAAATCGAACTCGGTCGCTTCCCGGGCGATCTCGCCATAGGCCCCCTCGGTCATGCGCGTGCGGGCTGCCGGCGCGATCGCGTTGCAGGTCACGTCGTACCGCTTCATCTCCTGGGCAACGATCGTTGAGAACGCGGCGATGCCGGACTTGGCGGCCCCGTAGTTGGCCTGACCGAAGTTGCCGAGCAGACCCGAGGTCGATGCGGTGCACACGATGTGACCGGGCCGACCGGCCGCCTTCCAGTAGTCACAGGCCGCATGAGTCGGGGCGTAGTGGCCGCGAAGGTGCACCTTGATGACCGCATCCCACTCGTCGGGCGTCATCTTGACCAGCGTGCGATCGCGCAGGATTCCGGCGTTGTTGACCAACGCATCGAGATGCCCGAACTCGTCGATGGCCTGCTGCACGACGGAGTTCGCGACCTCGACGTCGCTGCAGTCGCCGATCGCGGCGACCGCGTTCCCACCCGCGGACCGGATCTCCTCAACGACCTCGTTGGCCGCAGCGTCGTCGACTTCACCGACGACCACCGCGGCGCCCTGGCGAGCCAGCTCGATCGCCTCGCCACGGCCGATGCCACGCCCGGCACCGGTCACGATCGCCACCTTGTCCTGCATCAACGTCATGGGCAGACATTCAACCGGATGACACCAATCCGCCTTCGCGCGCACCAAGACAGGCGGGCTCGTCCTAGGCTTCCGGCGTGGCAGCGGCGTCCGACCAGCCCCGGCTCTCGGGTGCGAACAGCGAGGTCGGCCGGCTACGGACGGTCATGCTGCACCGTCCCGGCCCGGAGCTCGCCCGCCTCACGCCGCGCAACTCGGCGGACCTGCTCTTCGACGGCATCCCCTGGGTGGGTCGGGCCCAGCAGGAGCATGACGAGTTCGCCGAGGCCCTGCGCCGGCACGGCGTCGAAGTTCTCATCCTGCGTGACCTGCTCTGCGAGTCGCTGACGGTCGACGCCGCGCGCGACTCCGTCATCGCGCAGACGCTCTCGGACCGGCGGCTCGGCACCGAGCTACGCGGCCAGCTCGCGGCGCGGCTGGCCGGGCTCTCCCCGGCCGAGCTGACCGACCTGCTGATCGCCGGGATCACGAAGGACGAGCTGCACGCCGACAGCGGGGTCGTGAGCCGGCTGATGGAGCCGAACGACTTCGTCCTGCCGCCGCTGCCCAACCTGCTGTTCACCCGCGACTCTTCCGTGTGGCTCGGCGACGAGGTTGCCGTCACCAGCCCGAGCATGTCGGCGCGCCGGCGCGAGACCTGGCTCACTGACGCGATCTACCGCCACCATCCTCGGTTCGCCGGAACGCCACTGCTCTACCACCATCACGACGAGTGGCTCGAGGGCGGTGACGTCCTGCTGCTCGCGCCCGGCGTGCTCGCGATCGGAGTCGGCCAGCGCACGCGGGCCGCCGGCGCCGAGACCCTCGCGCACCGGGCCTTCGACCGCGGGCTGGCCCACACCGTGCTCGTCGTACCGATCGCGCAGGAACGCGCGACCATGCACCTCGACACCGTCGTGACGATGGTCGACGTGGACGCGGTCGTGATGTACCCGGCCGTCGCCGACACGCTGACCGCCCTGGTCATCACGAAGCGCGACGCCGAGCCGCCGAGGGTCAGCGAGCCGCGGCCGTTCCTCGATGCCGCGGCAGCCGCGATGGGCATCGATGTACTGCGGGTGATCGACACCGGGCTCGACCCCGTCACCGCGGAACGCGAGCAGTGGGACGACGGCAACAACACGCTGGCGATCGGTCCGCGGCTGGCGGTTGCCTACGAACGCAACGTGGAGACCAACGCCCGCCTCGAGGCAGCCGGCATCGAGGTGGTCCCGATCAGGGGCAGCGAGCTCGGCAGTGGCCGCGGCGGCCCGCGGTGCATGTCGTGCCCGATTCGCCGGGACCCGCTCTAGCCGCCTGCCCTGACTGCTCGCGAAGGGCCGGATCAGGTGGCCGCGAGCGGAAGCGCGGGGCCGTCGTGGTGTGCAAGGTGGTCGAGCACCGCCGCCGGCTCGTTCGTGATCAGTACGTCGACGCCGAGCGCGACCATCGCGTCGACATCATCAAGGCGGTCGACGGTCCACACGTGCACCTCGTGACCGCGAGCGTGCGCCCGCTCGACGTACGCCGGGTGGGCCTTGAGTGCCTCGACCGAGGGCCCGGCGATCGTCGCGCTCGGGCTGATGCCGCCGTCCCGCAGCCGCAACGGCACGCGCTTCATCAGGTGCACGGTCGCCAGATCCGGCGCGAGCGCCCTGACCCGGCGCAGGCCGGTCGGCGCGAAGCTCATGACCTGGACCGTGTCCTTGCCATTGCCGGCGGCATCCGCGAGGCCGAATCGCCGAAGCATCCCGACCAGCGTCTCCTCGACCAGACCGGCGTAGCGAGTGGGATGTTTCGTCTCGATCGCGAGCCGCACCGGCCGTTCGGATGCGGTCACGACTTCGAGCAGTCGCTCGAGGGTGAGGACGCCGGTGCGATCGAGGTCCGGCGCCTCCCAGCTCGCGGTCAGCAACGGGTCGGGCTCCTCGATGCCCGGATCGCGTCGCCAGGACCCGAAATCCAGCTCGCTGAGATCCGCGAGCTCGAGCGTCGAGACGACCCCGCGCCCACTCGACGTGCGGTCGACCCGCCGGTCGTGGACGCACACCAGCACACCGTCGCGGGTCAGGCGGACATCGCACTCCACCCCGTCCGCACCGTCGTCGAGCGCACGACGATAAGCCGCAAGGGTGTGTTCGGCCTCGATTGCCGAGGCGCCGCGGTGAGCGATCACGTCGGGACGGATGCGCACCCGCTCACTGTGACACGCGGACGGCACCATAGCCCGGCCGGTAGGTGAACCTAGAGTGAAGGTGTCGTCGCATGCGGCACGAGTGCGCCGACGGGGAAGGGCGACATGACGACCCGCGACGAAAGGTTGGCGCCGGCCGACCGCCGTATGTTCTGGCGGTGGGTCGGGGACGGTGTTC
The DNA here is from genome assembly GCA_035504215.1 of Mycobacteriales bacterium. Lineage (NCBI taxonomy): Bacteria > Bacillati > Actinomycetota > Actinomycetes > Mycobacteriales > Mycobacteriales bacterium. Next base: position 23,639 of record DATJSI010000096.1, on the reverse strand, counting down.
GCCCGTACCTCGGCTGGGCACTGGTCGTCCTCGGCGCGGTCGCGCTGTTCCTCGGCTGGTACGGCGTCTCCGGGCAGGCCCTCACGGCGAAGCAGCTTCCGTACCTGGTGTCGGGTGGATTGTCCGGGATCGCACTGGTCCTGATCGGTGCCGTTCTGCTCGCGACCGACAACCTTCGCCGCAACCTGGGTCGGCTCGACGGTGTCGAGCGAAAGGTCGACGACCTCTACGCACTGCTCGTCGCCGAACCCGTCGATGACGCCGGCGCCGGCCTTCCACCCGAGACGGCACAAACCGATCCGACGCCCTCGACCTCGACCTCGACCTCGGCGCAGGTGCCGTCCGCCGGCACGGTGGTAGCGGTCCCGGGCGGTACGACGTACCACCGGCCGAACTGCGAGCTGGTCGAAGGCAAGCCCGATGCCGCGCCGGTCGACGGATCCGGGATCACGGCGCGCTCGCTGCACGCCTGCCCCGTCTGCGAACCAGGTCAGCCTACGAGCGGCTGACGTGCTCGCCCTCAACTACGCCTTCGCGGGGCTCGCGCTCGGAGCGGTCGCTGCCCTGTCAGGGGTCGGCCTGATCATCACCTACCGGGCCACCGGCGTCTTCAACATCGCGCAGGGTGCGATCGCGATGATGGCGGCGTACGTCTTCCTCGCGGCCGTCCAGGACTGGCACTGGCCCAAGGCGGTTGCGGCGGTCGTCGTCCTGCTCGGTTTCGCACCGGCGTTCGGAGTGCTCGTCCAGCGCCTGGTGTTCCGGCCGCTGCAACGCCGCGATGCCTCGGCCGCCGAGTCGCTGGTCGCGACGATCGGTCTCACCGCGCTGCTGATCGGCATCGCCTACGAGATCTGGGGGCTTCAGGCGCAGTCGCCACCGAGCCTGCTCCCGCAGGGCGTGTGGCAGGTGGGGTCACTGACGATCCACATGGACGCGACCGGCGATCTCGCGATCGTCATCGTCGGCACCGTGCTGCTCGGTGTGATCACCCGACGAACCGCGCTGGGCACCTCGATCCGCGCCGTCGTCGACCGACGCGATCTCGCCCAGCTCTCCGGCATCGACGCCGACCGGGTCGCGGCGATCGGCTGGGCAACGGGCGTGATGATCGCGGCACTCACCGGGATCCTCATCGCCCCGGAGATCCAGTTCACCCCGTTCGAGCTCACGCTCGTCGTCCTCGAGACCTTCGCGGTGCCGGTCATCGCCGGCCTGACCAACGTGCCGGTCGCGATCATCGCCGGCCTCGCACTCGGAATCGGCTCGAGCGAGATGTCGCTGTGGTCACCCGCCGGCGCCGCCCTCAGCATCTGGGACGCCTTGCAGGCCAACCTACCGGTGGTCGCGCTGCTGGCCGCGCTGCTCGCGCGCAACCGATTCGCCGGTATTCGGGCGGACAGCGGTGACAGCTCCGATGCCGGTACGACGACGTCGCTCGCACGCCGCAGGTCAACCGAGTTCGGGGTTCGCTGGCGGGTCGGCATCTACACCGCGGCGACCCTCGCGCTGGTCAGCCCGCTCCTGTTCAGCGACACGAACCTCCGCCAGGCGCAACAAGTGCCCGCGCTCGCCGTCATCTTCGTGTCCATCGTCGCGGTCACGGGCTACAGCGGCCAGATCTCGCTCGGTCAAGCGGGGTACGCCGGACTCGGCGCGTTGCTGTTCGGCCGGTTCAGCACCGGCGCCCCCGAGCTGGTTGCGTTGCTCGGTGCGGCGATCGCGGCCGGCCTCGTCGGGTTCCTGACCGGGTATCCGGCGATTCGCCGCCGCGGGCTGTTCCTCGCACTGACCACGTTCGCGGTCGGCGCGTTCGTGAGCCGTTTCGTGTTCCAGCAGCCGTATTTCACCAACGGACTCCAGGTGTTGCGGCCGTCCGTGCTCGGGCTGTCGCTGTCCGGGGACCGCGCGTTCTACTGCTTCGAGCTGGTCGTGCTCGGCCTGGTCTTCCTGATCATGACCAACCTGCGCTCGGGCATGATCGGGCGCTCGCTGGTCGCGATGCGTGACAGCGAGACGGGTGCCGGTTCGGTCGGCGTCGATGTGCGCACGCTCAAGGTGTTCATCTTCACGGTCTCCGCGGCCATCGCCGGCATCGGCGGTGCGTTGTTGGCGCAGCAGGGTGGCGCGTTCTCCGCGGACTCCTTCGACCCGCTCGCCTCGAGCATCCCGTGGTTCGCCGTCGTGGTCGTGTTCGGCGCGGACAGCGCCGCCGGTGCCGTGCTCGGCGCCGCCCTCGTCGTACTCGTGAACTCGCTGACCGCCAACCCGGACGCCTACCAGATCGTGATCGGCGTCTTCGCCACCTTCATCGGGCTGCTGCCCGGCGGCGTCTCGGACGCGGCTCGACGGCTCGTGGACTGGCTGGCCCACCCGGCGGCGCTGGTCCGCCGTTACGAGGCGGTGCACCCGACCACGCCTTCCCGACACACCCTGACCGCACGCGGCGAGCAGGCCCGGGCCACCATCCAGGCACGGCGCGGCGTGAAGGCGACCGCGCGATGAGCGCAACCAACGGCCACCTCGAGGGTGTCGGGCTGGTCAAACGGTTCGGCGGACTCACCGCGCTGGACGGCGTCTCGGTAGAGACCCGGTCGGGCACGATCACCGCGCTGATCGGGCCGAACGGCGCGGGCAAGACGACGTTGTTCCAGTGCCTCACCGGTGTCGAGCGCCCCGACGAGGGACGAGTGCGGCTCGACGGTCGGGACATCACGACGCGCAGCCCGGACGCACGTGCCCGGCTGGGCATCAGCCGAACCTTCCAGCGGCTTGCGGTCTTCGGCACCATGAGCGTCGAGGACAACCTGCTGGTCGGCGCCGAACACCGAACCAACGCGGGCGTCGTGCGCCGCGTCGGTGGGCTGCTGGCCGGACTGATCGGGATCACCGTCGGCGACCAGGCCGCGCACCGTCGCCGCGTCGACGGTGTCATCGACATCCTCGGGTTGGACGCGGTACGCCGGGCACCCGCCGCAACCTTGTCGACCGGCACCCTGCGGCTGGTCGAGCTCGGCCGGGCGTTGTGCCATGACCCGGAGGTGCTGCTGCTCGACGAGCCGGCGACCGGACTCGACACCGCGGAGATCGACAACTTCCAGCGAGTGCTTCGTGACGTGGCTTCCCGCGACGTGGCGGTGTTGCTGGTCGAGCACGACGTCGACCTCGTCTTCGGCATCGCTGACCGCATCTACGCGATGGCCGCCGGCCAGCTGATCGCCGAAGGCACTCCGGAGGAGATCCGGGCCTCATCCGCCGTACGCGAGGCATATCTCGACATCGAGCCTGCGGCCGGCTGATGGCGGTCGAGCTCTCGCTTCGCGGCCTGCGTGCCGGCTACGGGCCGGTCGAGGTCCTGCACGGTGTCTCCCTCGATGTCCCCGCCGGAGTGCTGACCGCGCTGCTCGGCCCGAACGGCGCCGGCAAGACCACGCTGCTCTCGGTCGTCGCGGGCCTGCTTCGCGCGCGCTCCGGCGACATCATCTGGGCGGGGCGGTCGATCCGCACGCTCCCACCGCACGAACGAGCCGCCGCCGGCCTGCTCTTGATCCCCGAACGCCGCGGGGTGTTCCCCGATCTCACCGTGCGCGACAACCTCGAGGTGTTCGCCGGATCCCGGCAGGGATGGGACCCGGCTCTGGATCAGTTCCCGATCCTGCGCGAGCGGCTGGATCAGCCCGCCGGCTCGATGTCCGGCGGCGAGCAGCAGATGCTGGCGATGAGCCGGGCGCTGCTGCACAAGCCGCGCTTGCTGCTGCTCGACGAGATCTCCCAAGGGCTCGCGCCTCGAGTGACCAGGCAGCTGCTGGACGTCGTCGCCGCGCTCGCCAAGACAGGGACGACCGTCGTCCTGGTCGAGCAACACCTCTCCGACGCGCTGCGCATGGCCGATGTGGTCTACGTGCTCAACCGCGGAGCGATCGAGTTCGCGGGCGAGCCCTCCGAGCTGACCGCCCAACAGAAGACCGCGGCCGGCTGATCAGTCCGCGGCGTAGCTGAAGTTCGGGACGCGAAAGCAGTTGGTGTCCATGTTCGGGACCTGGGTCACCCAACTGTCCTTGGCGCTGTTCCAACGCGCGACGTTCAGGCAGTTGCGAACCTCGCTCGGGTGCGATGAGGAGTCCGAGAATCCTCTTGGCGTCAGCAGCCCGTCGCCGGTGAACAGCTGCTTGCGGTACATGTACTTCTCGACACACGGCCGGGTGAGATCCGCGCCACAGCTCTGCGCTGCGTCGGCGAACCACAAGGCACCTGCCCAGGCCTCCAGCGCCCATTCGCTCAGCTGCTTGGCGCCACCGTCACCGTCGGCCGACATCTGCTGGCGGAACAACGCGACCTGGTGATACTTGGTGTCCTCGTAGTTGCGGGTGTTGCCGGTCACCCAGAGCTCGTTGCGGCAATGCGGCGATGCGGCGTACTCCGAATTCACCGACTGGTTCCAGGCCTGGGTCGTCAGCACCTTCGCGGTGATGCTCACGTCGTTGTCGTCCAGCGCGGCGCAGAGCTTCTCGTTGCCGCCGTTGTCGAGCGCGTCGTAGACATACTGCACGCCCGCGTGCTTGAACGCGATCGCGACCGCGTTCCAGTCCGGCAACGCGAAGTTGACGACCTTCGTCAACACGCTGTAGCCCTCGAGACGAAGCCCTTCCGCGATGCTGTTGCCGTACCGCTCGGAGTCGGACTGGTTGTACTCGACGACACCCGCCTTCAGCGGTACGTGCGGAAAGTGCACCTTGAAGAAGCGGTAGACCTCGGTGCCGCCGTAGAGCATTCCGTTGAGCCCAGGCTTGCCGTTGCGCGGATACGACTCGCCGTACAAGTCGAACAGGTTGTGGTAGGTCACGTAGGAGTTGTCGATCGGCTGCGCGCCGATGTCGGGGACGTTCTGCGAGTTCACATATCCGGCGCCGGCGTAGTCGATCGCCGCGTTGGAGACCAACGCGAAGACGTGGTCCTTGTCGATCAGCGTGTGCGCGCAGACGTTGTTCTCGATCGACGACCCCTGGTCATCGCAGGTGTGGAGCACGAGCTGCCGGCCATGGATCCCACCATGAGCGTTCGTGTAGCGCACGAACGCCTGCAGGCCGTACTCCGGGCCGACGAAGGACTCGGGATCGAACGGGTTCGTGATGCTCGCGATCTGTCCGATGGTGATCGTCGTAGGGGTCACCCCGACGGCCGAGGCCGTGTTGCCGTCGTCCGAGGCGGTCGGCGACGAGGACGCGCCGGTCGGGCTGCTCGCGCCGGTCGTCGGATGTTCCTGCGAGCTGAAGGCGCTGTTGGGCAGTCGGGTCCCGCACGCCGCAACGACGAGCAGCAGCACTGACGATGCCAGCGCGGTGCCGAATCGTCGGTGGCGCATCAACGTCCTTCCGGAGCGATCTCTACCCGGTCAAGCAGATCGTGCAGGCGCTCCATTCCCAACCCGACCGCGAACCAAAACGGCGCGTACGCCGGCCGGACCAGCCCGCGCCAGTTCGCCGGTACCGCCTTGCGGCCGCGCGCCCGCGTGTAGTCCCACGGCACCTCGCCGGTAACGGCTCGGAGCGCTTCGCCGGTCACCGCTTCGACCGCGAAGATGCCCATCATCCAGGCCAACCCGCGCTGCCACCACGGCCGCCCGCTGCGCCGGGCCGCGTCGTACGCCGGCTCGAACAGCACCGCGGCGCTGCCGTAGATCGGCAGCATCCATGCATACGTCGTACCGGTCAGCCGCCAGTTGCCGTCGCGTCCCCGGCTGCGGACGGAGGTGGTGACGATCTCGCTGCACCATCCCGCCAGGCCGTACACCAGCGCTCGCTGGCCGCGCGTCAACCGGCTCATGGCTCCATCATTGCGGCCCGCAGGCGGCGCCGCCGCGCCAGGACACCCGGTGCCGTGGCCAGCGCGGCAACCGCGAAGGACAGGATCGACGCGCTCATCCACGACCGGACGCTCAGATGCAGGCCGTGGTCAGCGTGCACCCACAGCCGCGCCCACCACCCGCCCGCGCTCGGCTCGATCAGCTGGTAGACGACGAAGCCGAGCAGCCACGGAACCACCATGGCCGGCCGCGCCGGCGCAACCGCGCTCACGTCCCACGCCCGCAGGCGGTGCGTGGCGTAGTAGTCGACCAGGAAGACGGCGGTGAGCGGCACGAGCACCGAGGCGAGGAGCAACAGAAAGTTGATGTAGTTGTTGATGTTCAGCGCGAGCGCGCCAACGGTCGCGATCGCACCGACTGCCACGGCGAACCATCGCCGGTCGAACCGCGGCCACACGTTCTGCATCGAGACGACCGCGGAGTAGCCGTCCGCGAAGGACTCGTCGAGCTCGCGCAGCACCAGGACGCCGAACGCCAGCCAGCCGGCCGGTACGGCGATGAAGGCGCCGAACATGTCGTGTTGCAGGTTGGCGTCGCTGGCGGTCACGACGGTGGCGAGGGCGACCAGGCCGAGCAGGTAGCCCGCGACCTGCGTGATGGTGTATCCCACGATCGCGCCGCCGAACGCGCTCTTCGCCGACCGCGAGTGCCGGGTGTAGTCGCTCGCGAGCGGGGCCCACGACACCGCGACCGCGATCGCCACGTCGGCGCCGGCCCAGAACCCGTGCCACGAACCATGGGTCAACGACGGCAGCGGATGCCGCAGCAGCTGCACGAACAGGTAGGTAGTGACCACCGTCACCGCCACGATCGCGTAGCGCCGGAGAATCCGCACCACCCCGAGCGGCCGGATCGTCATCGCGACGGTGAGCCCACCGGCGATGACGACGTACGGCCAGCGATGCGCATGCCAGGGGAACAGCTGCTGCGCGGCGGACGCGATCACGACGATTTCGAAGACCGTCCAGCCGAGCAGCTGCAAGACGTTCACCGCGGTCGGCAAGTAGGACAACCGCCGGCCGAACAACCCTCGCATCAGCACCATCGACGGTGCTCCGGTCTGCGCACCCGGTACGGCGGCAGCCGCGATGAGCAGCGCGCCGAAGCCGGTGCCGACGATCACGGCAAGGCCGGCGGCAAGGAACGAGAGCCTCGGGCTGCCGGCCGGCGCGAGCACGCTGACCGCACCTACCGGAGCGAGGATCGTCACGCCGAGGTTTCCCCACAGCCCGATCTGGTCCAGCCACCCGAGCACCTTCGGCGCGGGTTGGTCGAGGGTGAGGGGCACCTCGTTCTGCACGGCTGGACTGTCGACTGTGATGGCCATCGGTCCACTCCCTACGCCGGCATGACCCGGTTCAGGTTCGGCGGTCGGCGACCGGCAGTCGCCCTCTCAGCCCGGTCGCCCGGACTCCCGCGGGTAGAGCCCGAGGGTACGCCGAGCGGACTCACTTCAGCAGGCGGGACAACCGTCGGTCGGCCAACGGCTTGCCGCCGGTCTGGCAGGTGGGGCAGTAGTCCAGCGCGGACGTGGCGAACGACACCTCGCGAACCGTGTCGCCGCAGACCGGGCACGGTTGCCCGGCCCGGCCGTGCACCCGCATCGCCAACTTCTTCTCGGCCTTGAGATCGGCCGCTCGCAGCCCGCGAGCTCGCTCCAAGGCAGAGGTCATCGTTTCGCGCATCGCGTCGTAGAGGCCCTTGACGTCGCCGGCGTCGAGCGTGGCCGCGAGCCGGAACGGCGACATCTTCGCAACGTGCAGGATCTCGTCCGAGTAGGCGTTGCCGATCCCGGCTATGACCGACTGGTCCCGCAGCACTCCTTTTATCTGGGCGCGGTTGCCGTCGAGCAGCGCAGCGAAACGCTCCAGCGTGAAGTCCTCACCCAGCGGATCCGGCCCGAGCCGGGCGACGCCCGGGACGTCGTTCGGGTCGCGGACGACATACACGGCAAGCCGCTTCTTGGTGCCTGCCTCGGTCAGGTCGAAACCCGACCCGTCGTCGAGGTGCACGCGCAGGGCGATCGGTCCCTTGCCCGGCTTGAGCAGCGCGGGCGGGAGCGACTCGCGCCAGTGCAGCCAGCCGGCCCGCGAAAGGTGGGCCACCAGGTGCAGCCCGTCGACGTCGAGGTCGAGGAACTTCCCGTGCCGCGCCGCGCCGGTCACGGTGAGCCCGGCGAGCGCCGTAATCGGCGGGTCGAAGGTCTTGACCACCGCGATCGACGCCACGTCGATTCGCGCGACGACGTGGCCGACCACCCGCTCGGCGAGGAAGTCGACCAGCGCCTGGACCTCGGGCATTTCCGGCACGGGTCAAGTCTGCCCGCTGCGCGAGCCGGGCGTCAGCCCACGGACGCGCCGGGCGTCAGCCCACGGATGAGTCGGGCTCGGCCCGCGGCGGGCGGAGTCCGACCGCGCGGACGGCGACGATGCCGACCGTCACGACGCCGACCGCGCCGATACCCGCGATCACGTAGCGGGCGGATACGAGCGAGCCGATGATGCCGGCCACCGCGATACCGATGCCCTGCACCGTCATGAGCCCGCTGCTCTGAATGGTGAACAGCCGGCCACGGATCGAGGGCTCGCTCGCGGCGAGCACCAACGGGTCGAGGCCCTGGTTGTACGCCGATCCCATCCCGACCAGGACCAGCAGACCGGCCGCGCCCAGCACCGGAGGGCCGGCGACGAAGGCGATCGCCGGCACCAGCGCAACCATGGCCAGCGGCACGAGCAGCCGACGTTTGGTGGCGGGCGCCGTCCGCGCGACGAGGATCTCGGAGAGGATCATCCCGGCCGAGTAACCCGTGAACAGCAGGCCGGCGCTGGTCGGCTTGCTGCCTGCCTGTGCGGTGTAGGCGACCGCGAGCCCATCCGGCGCCGACGCGAATGCGGGCACGATCCAGGACAGAACCAAGAGGCGGCGCAGCTGCGGCCGGCCGAAGATGTCGCGCAAGCCGGACAGCGACTGGCGCACGACCGATCCCGCGGTGGCGGGCTCGCCGTGGACGGCCGCCGGGGTGCGCGGCGTACCGAAGCGCAGCAGGGTGGCCGAGGCGATGAAGCTCGCCGCGTCGGCGCCGAGCAGCCACTTCGGGCCGACCGCTGCCACCACGACACTGCCGGCCGCGAAGCCCGTCAGGACCATGATCTGGCTGATCGACCGCAGCATCGACCGGCCCGCGGGGAACAGGTCGGAAGGCAGCAGGTAGGCCAGGCTCGCCGCCCGCGCGCCCTGGAACAGGGGCGCGACCAGGCCGGTCAACAACAACAGGCCGAGCAGAGCGAGGACCGGCACCCGCGGGATCAGCATCGCAGCGATGCAGGTCGCGCTGATCAGGTCGCAGGTGACCAGCAGCCGCCGGGCTGGGAACCGGTCGGCAAGCGCGGACAGCACCGTGCCGCCGAGCCCCCACGGCAGGAAGGACACGACCAGCACGAGCGCGGACAGCAACGGTGAGTGGCTTCGCTCGTAGACGAGGATCGACAGCGCAACCTCGGCCGCGACCGTTCCGGCCATCGAGATCGAATGCGCCAGGTACATCCAGCGCAGACCGGGCAGCCGCAGCACGGCCGAGTAACCGCGGGCTTCGCGGGGCTCGACGGGTACGGCGGTCGTGGTCATGGGTCCAGGGTCGCCAGAATGGGCCGCGAGGGCGATACTTTCGGGAATGGCCGAATCTCCGGGCTCATGACCCGGCTGCGGTTCAGCGACAGCGACGCGCTGCGCTGCCGGTTCACCGTATCCCCGCTATGGGAGACCCACGCCGCGCTGCGGGTGGTCTACGGCCCACACCGGCGGCCGCTCTACGACCCCTGGCTGGCCCGTCGCCGGGACGCCGCCGACGCCGCCGAGCTCGGCCTGTTACGCGCCGTGCAGCCAAACTCCGGCTACGCCCCGGACTTTCTGTCACCGCCCCCGACGGCGAGCAACACCAGCGTCCGGACCGAGCTCGAGCGGGTCCGGCGTACCCCGCTGGACCGGGTGGTCGCCGAGCTCACCCGCTGCCGCGACCAGATGCCCGCCAATCCAGCGGCCGAGGCGCTGGACCCACTGGTGTCCGACCCGGAGCGGGCGGTCGCCGAGCTCGTCGGGGTGCTCGAGCGCGCGTGGCATGTGCTGGTCGAGCCGGACTGGCCGGCGATCCGCCGGATTCTCGACGACGACATCGCCTACCGCGGCGAGTGTCTCGTCCGGGCCGGTTGGACCGGGCTGTTCGCCGACCTGCACCCGGGCCTGGGCTGGGAGGACGGCGAGCTGGTCGCCGAGCGATCAACCGACGCGGACCGCGATCTCGCCGGCAGCGGCCTGCTCCTGGTGCCGAGCGCGTTCAACTGGCCGCACGTTTCGGTGATCGTCGACGCGCCGTACCAGCCGACCGTCGTCTACCCGGCCCGCGGGATCGCCCGGCTGTGGACCGCCGCACCACCGCCACCGGACCGGTTGGCGCGGCTGCTCGGGCGCAGCCGAGCGGCGATCCTCGCCGCGCTCGACCAGCCCGCGACCACGACCGGTCTGGCGGCCGACCTCGCCCTCGGGCTCGGCACCGTGTCGGAGCACCTCGGCGCGCTGCACGGAGCGGGCCTGGTCAGCAAGCGCCGAGCCGGGCACCAGATCCGGTATTGGCGCAGCCCGCTCGGTCAGGGGGTGATCGACGCCGCCATCGACTGACCCGGCCTCAAGACCAGGTCGTGCGGCCAAGTCGGATCGCAGTAGGAAGTTCCCTCTTGTCCGTTGTGTCCGGCCGTGGCACAGTGCTCGCGGCGGGGGGTTCGCCGACACCTAGGGGTCACCGTGCAACCTCGCCCACTCGTCACCCTTTCCGCGGTTGTCGCGACGGCCGCCGCACTCACCCTGGGGAGCGCCGCGGCGTCATCGGCAGCTGCCACGCCGCGATCCACGTCGCTCGCGCCGGTCACGCATGCCGCAGAGCACGGCGGCAAGGTGATCGTCATCCTCAAGAACCAGTACCACGGCTTGAAGATCAAGGCCCAGGGCAGGCAGCGCCAGGCGACGACGCTGGCGTCGCAAAAGTCGGTCACCGCCAGCATCACCTCGCACGGCGGCACCCAGGTCCGCCACCTGGTCAGCGTGAACGCGGTCGCGGCCAAGGTCACAGCCGCCGAGGTGCAGCGGCTGCGCAGCAACCCGGACGTCGCCTCCATCCAGCGGGACATGCCGATCGTGGCCCGGACGGCTCCGCAGGTGCCGGCGGCCAACATCAGCCAGCGGCTGTGCCCCTCGAACCCGAACAAGCCACTGCTCGAGCCGGAGGCCCTGGCGGTCACCCACTTCATGAGCCAACCCGCGCAGCCGGGTGATGCCGCGCGGATCGCGACCGGCGTCGGGGTCAAGATCGGCCTCACCGGCGTCAACGAGCTTGCCGGCAACCCCAACCTGATCCGGCCCGATGGGAAGCACGTCGTCATCGACAGCCCGACGCCCAATGAGGACGACTCGAACTTCGACGGCGGCGGCGACGAGTGGTACGGCGACGCCTCGTCGATCGGCGGTCAAGGCACGGTCACGTACGACTTCTCCAAGGAGCTCCCGTACTCGAACCTGCCGGCCGGCTGCACGTTCCGGATCGTGGGCATCGCGCCAGGAGCCTCGATCGTCGACACCGGCTACTTCGGACAGGGCACGTCCGACGTCCCGACGACGGAGTCGGAGGCGATCGCCGGCCTCGACATCGCGGCGATCGATGACGGCGTGTCAGTCGTCTCCGAGTCCTACGGCTACGGTGCGATTCCGGGCCAGACCGACTTCAGCGCCATCACCGAGGCAAACGACGAGCTCGTTGCGGCCGGCATCACGGTCGTCGAGTCGGCCGGTGACTCTGGCGTCGGCGGGACGGTCGAGGTGCCGGCGTACGACCCGAACGTGATCGACGCGGGTGCGTCGACGACCTACCGGCTGCTCGCGCAGGCCTGGGGCTACAAGCACTGGGACGACAACCAGATCGCCGCGCTGTCCTCGGGTGGAACCACGCCTGACGACAACGTCCTCGACCTCGTTGCACCCGGTCAGGGCGGCGAAGCCAGCTGCAGTCCCGCCTCGCCCACCTGTCCGCAGACCACGCTGACCGAAGCATTCGGCGGGACCAGCGAGTCGGCGCCGTTCATCGCGGGTGCGGCCGCGGACGTGATCCAGGCCTACGCCGACTCGCACGACGGGGCACAGCCCACGCCCGCGATGGTGAAGCAGATCCTGACCGGGACCGCGCAGGACATCGGTGCGCCCAGCGACGGCCAAGGTGCCGGTCTGCTCGACGTCGGAGCTGCGGTTCGTGCGGCTCAGCAGGAACCCGGCTCCACCGTCCGCTCGTCGTCGAGCGCGCTGCTGCCGACCCCGACCCAGGTGAACGTGAGCGGAAACGGCGGGACCTCGAGCCAGCAGAGCGTCTCGTTGTACAACGCGTCCAACCGCCCACAGACCGTGACCGGGACCTTCCGGCGGTTCAGCCGGCCGTGGCAGATCGGGCGCACCGTCACTGAGCCGGTGACGGCGCCGCCGTCCTCGCAGCCGCTGCCGGCCGAAGGCGCGCAAGCCGCGCGGGACATCACGATGAACGTGCCGAGAGGACTGTCGCAGCTCGGCGTCGACATGATCACGCCGAACCCGAACAACGACGCCGTCCTGTCGCTGCTGCTGTTCGACCCTCGGGGCCACCTGGCCCAGGTGTCCTACGACTACTCGGACACCCCGACCGGGCCGGTGTCGAACAACGAGCATGTCTCGATCGACAACCCGATGCCGGGCAAGTGGCGGGCGCGAATCGTCTGGAACAACGGCCGAAGCCACCTGCAGGACCCGCCGGCCACGCCGGGCAGCTACCGCGGCAACATCTCGGTCCGCTTCACCGGACAGGCCGAGATCGACAACCGCGCAAGCCGGGCGGTCACGATCGCCGCGCACTCCAGTGCCACGATCCCGCTGACCGTCAGGCTGCCCTACCAGCCAGGCGACCGCCCCGAGTCGGTGCAGTTCACGTCGAACCGCGGCACGAGCGTGTCCGTGCCGGTGACGCGGCGCACCCTGATCCCGTCGACCGGCGGCCGGTTCCGCTGGCAGATGGGTAGCAGCGTCGCGCGCGGGTTCGGTCCGTTGAAGAGCATGCAGATCGACGTACCGCCGGGCGAGAACGACCTGCGCATCACGTTCCACACCGCGGATACGAGCCCGGACAACATCATGGACTACTTCGCGGTCGAGCCGGACGGGCTCGACGGCTACTACGACCGGACGCCGAGCACGACACCGGAAGGCGTCGGCGCGAGCCATCAGCTCGGCAACGCGGCGATCGTGGTTGCCGATCCGACGCCGGGGGTGTGGACGATCCAGGCGATGATGGATCTCACCACCAGCGGCAAGGAGTTCGACCAGACGATCCGGGGCGACATCAGCTTCAACACAGCCCGGACCACACCGGTCTCGATTCCGGACAGCTCGGCGACCGTATTGCCGCAGGGCAGCAGCAACACCGTAAGCGTGCAGGTGACGAACACCACCGGCGTCGGCCGGACGTTCACCCTGCTGTCAACCAACGGCGACGTCAGCGGGCCGAACGTCTACATCGCACCGAACGCCACCGCGCTCGTCACGGGCACGCTGACACCGACTGCCGCTCCGGCCACCGATGTCAGCGGGCTGATCGCCGTGGTGAGCAACGGCAGCGCCCTTTCGCCGCTGCTCGACAGCCAGGGTTACTTCTTCGACCTGCAGACGCTGGCTGCCTATCCCTACGAGTACACGGTGGGTCCACCCGGGTCGTAGCAGCAGACGCGCTGACCGGCGTCAGGCGCGCCAGGTGCCGGGGCGTGGCTGCGCTCCGGCTGAGGCGTCCTACCCGGCGTCCCACGGGGAAGCGGCCGGCTTCGTCGTTATCCACCGGTGCCGCGAAACTCTCCCTCGTGCGGACGGCGCGGATCGGCCTACGGCGCCGACGACGGTCCGGTCGCCGTCGGGCTCGAGTCGGCCGACGGGCTCGCAACCGGCCCGGTGACGCCCAGTCCACCTTGCACGGTGTGGCCCGAGCCATCGGTCAGCCGGATCTGCGCGTCGACCGGTGCGATGGCAGGCAGCTTCAGTACGGCGATTCCCTCCTGCACCGACATCGAGGTCCAGGATGTGCCGTCAGCGGAGTACGACGCAGTCCGGGTGTCCGGCGCACCGACGACGACCAGCCACTGCGTGGTCGCCGTGTCCAGATCACCTGCGTCGTACGTCGGCGTCTGAAAGGCGAGATACGACCCGTCCGTCATCGACGGGCCGACGCTGACCGACTCACCGAAGTCGGTGACGTTGTTCCATCCCTGGACGAAGCCGGGAACCTCCCCGCGGTCGGCAGTCGGGTCGCTGACGACGAACTCGGTCCCATCGGACATCGTGCCCTCGGCATAGACCGTCTGCGGCTGGCCCGGGTCGACCGCGTCGAGGAACGCCTGGCTCGGCGCAGTGCCGAACCGGCGGTCCGTGGGCCAGTTCGTCCACACCAGCCCGGCATCGTGGTGGTGGCTGGCCTGGCTCGGGCGGGTAACTGGCGGCTCGGAAGGACGGCTGCCCAGCAGCACCTGCGAATGCGCGGGACGCCCCGCCCACGCCGAGATCGCGACCGCACCGACGACGACAGCGCCGGCGGAACCGGTCGCCGCGGCCGTCGTCAGGGTGCGGCGCCGCCGCCGGATCCGCTGACCTCGCCGGGTCGCGATTTCGGCGAGATCCAGCGGCAGAGCGACCCCTTCAACATCGCCGGCAAGGGTCTCCCGCAGCAGCTCGTCCAGGTCGATCATGATCCCTCCACTCCCACGAGTTCACTGAGGTCCGCTCGTTGACGGAGCTGGGTCAACGCTCGGGAAATCTGGCTGCGCACGGTCGCCGGCGAGCAGTCGAGCGCGTACGCGATCGCGGCATCATCCAGGTCCTCGAAGTACCGGAAGACGATCGCCGCCCGCTGCTTCGGCGGCAGCGCACGCACCGCCGCACGGACCAGATCCGCGATCGCAACGTTGTCGGTCCGGTCCTCCGCGACGCGGTCCAGCAACGGCCCGGGCGTGAGGTGCTCGCGACGGCGTGAGCGCCACCAGGACGTCCGCTGGTTGGCCATGATGCGGCGGATGTAGGCATCCGGCGAGCCCATCCGCGACACCCGGCCCCAATCGGCGTACGCCCGGGACAGGGCCGTCTGCACCAGGTCGGCGGCGTCGTGCTGGTTTCCGCAGAGCAGGTACGCCGTCCTGGTCAGGGCCAGCCCACGGGCTGCGACGTACTCGCGAAACGAGCTGTCGTCCACCACGCCTCCGAGCGGTTGCCGGTCAGACCTTCAACGCGCGAGTTGAGCTCCACGTTGCATCCTGCAGCCGACTTTCACCACCACCTGACCGCTGACAAGACCAGCCCTCCGGACGGACACTGCCGCCATGGGGGAAGACCCCGGTCTCCGGGTGCGGCTGCTCGGCGGGCTCGACATCGAGGGCGTCGACCTCGGCCGGCTCGGCAGCCGGAAGGCACGCGTGTTCATCCAGCGCCTGGCCATCGCGCGGGGGCGCCCGGTCGGCGTCGACACACTGGTCGACGTGCTCTGGCCGGAAGGTGATGCGCCGGCAAGGCCGGCGGCACAGCTATCCGTCCTTGCCAGCCGGTGCCGGGCGGCACTCGGCATCGATTCCGTCTCCCGCTCGGACGCCGGCTACGCGCTGTCGATGGGTTGGCTCGACGTCAGCGCCGCAGAGGCTCTGGCCGACGAGGCGGAGATACGACTGGCCGAGGGCGGGCGCGCGGCTGCCAGCGCCGCGGCCGACGCGGCGCTCCGCCTGATTCGCGGGCCTTTGCTTCCGGACGATCCGGACGCCGAGTGGCTGGCGGCCGACCGCGCAGCGGTCGAGCGTCTTCGGTCGCGGATCCTGCTCTTGAGCGCGGAGTCAGCGGCCGCGGCCGGCCGTCACCGCGACGCGGTCGAAGCGGCCCGGCGCGCCCTCGACCACGACCGGTACGACGAGGGCGCGCTGCGCGTGCTGATGCGCGCCAGCGCCGCCTCCGGCCGGGCGGCCGCCGGACTCGCGGCCTACGCCGAACTTGCCGAGCGGCTCGCGGATGACCTCGGAGTCGACCCGCATCCCGATACCCAGGCCGTGCACCTCTCGCTGTTGCACGCCGGCGACCCGACTTCGGCCTCAGCGTCGTGCCCGGCGGCGGTGACTCTGGCCGGTCGACAGGTCGAGCTGGACCGGCTGCAGGCCGGGTTCGACGACGCCTGCGCGGGGAACTCGCGGATCCTCGCCATCGAGGGTGAGGCTGGCATCGGCAAGACCCGCCTGCTCGATGCGTTGCTGAGCGCGGTCGGCCCGCGCTGCGACGTGCTGCGGACGGTCGCGTCCGGGGCGGGAGCGCTGCCGTTCGCACCGGTTCTCGACGTCCTCAGCCGGCGGCTTCGCGGCGCACCGGCGAGCGAGCGCGGCGAGCTGCTCGGCGCCGACGCGGAGGTCGTCGCGCCGCTGCTCGGCCTGGGCTCAGGAAGCGTTCGCGACGTGCTGGTCAGTCGCGAGCCCGGCGCGAACGTTCCGGACCTGCTCCAGCTCGCTCTGCTCAACGTCATGACCAGGCTGGCGTCGATCGCGCCGGTGGTGCTCGCGATCGACGACGCTCACCACGCCGATGCCGCAACGCTGGACTGGCTCGAGGTTGTCGCGCAACGCGCGGCCGGGCTACCGCTGCTCGTGGTCCTCGCCTACCGCTCCGGTGCCGGGCGGGTGCCGGAAGCGGCCACGGTTCTGCGCCTCGAGCGACTGGACCGCGCGGCCGCGGTCACGCTGCTCGGCGACGATGTCCCGGCCGAGCGCGTCGACGCGCTGCTCGAGCGCAGCGGAGGCAACCCGCTGTTCCTGGTCGAGCTCGCACAGTCGACCGAGGCCGAGTTGCCGGACAGCATTCGCCAGGCCGTCCTCGCGCGGCTCGCCGGCGACGAAGAGGCCGCATCGACGCTTCGCGCCGCGGCGGCGCTCGGCCCGGTCGTCGACGTCGACGTGCTCAGCAGCCTGTTGCGCCGACCGGTGCCCGACCTGCTCGACGACCTGGAGCTCGGTATGCGCCGCCACGTGCTGGAGGACGCGCGCACCGGTTTCGTGTTCCGCCACGACCTCCTCCGGGATGCCCTTGCGGCCGATCTGCCGTCGGCCCGACGCGCCTGGCTGCACCGGGAGGCGGCTCGCGTACTCAACGATCGGCCCGGCTCGGACCCGCTCGTGGTCGCCGACCACGCCCGGCTCGGCGGCGACCTCCAGGTTGCTGCCCGTGCGCTGCGCACGGCCGCCGGCCTCGCCGCCGAACGCTACGACCACGTCGACGCACTCCGCCTGGTCGACGAGAGCCTTGCCTTGGACGACTGCGCCGACGGGCACATCGACCGGTCGCGCCAGCTGCTCTTCCTCGGTCGGTACGACGATGCGCGCGACGAGGCTTCGCTGGCGCTCGGAAAGGACAGCGATGACGGCGCCCTGCAGGTCGCGACGTACGCGGCGTACTACGGGCGCGACTGGCCCGCGACCCTCGCGCTGGCCAACCAGGCGGCCGCTCGCACCGCGGATCCCGAGGTACGCCTCACCTGTCAGTTCCTCGCCGCGAAGGCGCTGCACACCACGGGCCGGCTGGTGGAATGCGAGCAGCGGCTGCGCGCGGCCGCCGATGCCGCGCCGGCCTCACCGCTGCGACCGTTCGTCGTCATCTGGACCGGCTTCCTGCACCTGCATCGCGGCGACGTCGAGCACGCCGAGGCGTGTCTGGCTGAGGAAACGGCCGCCCGCCGTGCGCCGTTCCCGTTCTCCGGGGTGTACGCCGACCAGATCACCGCGCATGCCCAGGTGCTCTTCGGCCGACCGCTACACGCGCTCGCCATCACCGAGCGCATGGCCGCGGCCGTGCAGGATCAGCACGCCGACCGTTTCACTGGGCGGGCCGAGGTCTACCGCGGCTGGGTGCTCTCCCTGCTCGGGGCGCCCGAGGCCGGCGATGCACTCGCCGCCGCGCGCGAGCTGGCAAGCAGCGCAGGAGCGCGGGAACCCTACGGCCAGGGGACGCTCGACCTGGCCGCTCTGTTGCTGCGGGCCGACCGTCTCGACGAAGCGGCCGCGCTGCTCGACGAGGTGGGCGCGCTGCTCGAGGGCGGCCCGATCTCCAATGGCTGGCGGATCGATCTGCGCCGCCGATACATCTCCGGGTGCCTTGCGCTCGCCGCTGGCGATCTCGGCTCCGCGACAGCGACCGCCGGTGAGGTTCATCAGCGCGCGACAGCCGAAGGGATGCACCGCCACGCCGCTCTCGCGGACGCCCTTCGTACCCGCGTGCGGCTGCTCTCGGGCAGCGACGTACCGGCGGACGGCCTCGCTTCGCTCGCGCACACTCTGCACAACGTCGCACGACCGGAGGCGTGGTTGCTGACAGCACGGTTGGCAGCGGCAGCGCGCAACGACCGGCTCGCGGCGCTTGCCCGTAGCTGGGCCGACGACTGGCGCCGCGCAGCCGGTGGCTACGCCGAGTCGTTCGCGCGGCTGGCCGATCGCGAGTTCGGCTAGCTCGCGACCGCGTCCAGTACGAGCATCGGCAGCTCGAACGGCGGCAACGGCGCGATCGCCGCATGCAGGTCGACGTCGATCTGCTGCTGCGTGTGCGGCGGCAGGTCACGAACGAACGCCGAGATGTGCGACAGCCCGAGCCGGTAGTCGATGACCGCACGCAACGGCAGGTCGTCGAAGGCCACCCGCACCTCGTGCACGGCGACGTGCTGGAGGCCAGCACCTCGCGCCATCGAGTCGAGGGCGGGCACGGTACCGAATCTCGGCAAGACCTCCTTCTTCATCGCGACGTACCAAGCCGGCGCAACGAAACCGTACGACGCCAGCACGCGGTCGACAGCGGCCTTGATCGGATGGTCATCCGCACCGAACGTCGTTGTCACGATCCGGCCGCCTGGTCGGCAGACGCGCGCCAGTTCGCTCAACCCGAGAGAGGGCTCGTGCAGATGGTTGATGACGAACGCTGCAACGACGAGGTCGTGACTGCGGCTTGCGACCGGAAGAGCGCGAACATCGCCCAGCACCGTCGCGACCCGGGCACCAACCTGTCGGCTCAGCTCGATAAGCATGGCTGACGAGGCATCCACGGCGAGCACGCTCGCTCCCCTGCCCACCAACACGCGAGTCGCGGCTCCCGTTCCGGCACCGACGTCGGCGGCCGTCAGGCCGGACAGGTCCGGCGGCAGCCTGGCAAACGCGACCTCCGCCAGCCGGTCGTAGACCAGTTGCGGGCCGCGCGCCCAAGCCTCGCCGCTCGTGTAGGCCGCGGCCGGATCGTCGACGGTGCTCACGACAAAGTCGTCGCTGCTTTCATCGCGCGGGAGGTCCACCACTCGAGCTCGTCGGCGTCGTCGGCCTTGTTCCAGCCCAGTTGAACGAACGCTCCAAGCGTGGCCAGCGACAGCTGCTCGTCGAACCACGGGTCGGTCGCAACGCCGTACCACTCCAGGCGATTGCGGTACGCCGTGATCGCGTCGTCCTTCGGTTCGGGCACGCGGGCGGCATTGATCGCGAGGTACCACATGAGATCGACGCAGCCGGGCGCGACGCCCGGCCACTGCCAGTCGAGCAGCACCGTGCGGCCGTCGGCGTGCGAACCGAGGTTGCCCATCTTCCAGTCGCCGTGGACGAAGGTGGCGGGCGTCCGCTGGAGAGCGCGCACGAGTGGCCACGGATCGCCGGCCAGCTCTCGGGCGACCCGGGCGGCCGCGGGCGCGGCGTCGTCCAGGGCGGCCCAGAACCCCGGCAGCATCGCCGGCACCCCGGCACCGCTGCCGAGCGCGGCCTCGGTCTGCGCGGTCAACGGGCTGAGCGCTGTGTAACGCACCGACATCGCGGTCAGCTCGGGCATCGTGGCGAGCTCCCAGAACCTGACATGCAGCTGCGCCATGTGGTCGAGGAAGCGCCGGTGCTGCTCGAACGGCACCGGCTCGTCGCCTTCCGGCACGAGCGCCTCGGCGACGTCGCGCATCAGCAGCGTGGTCGTACCGTCCGCCGGGTCGAACGCGACCGCCTCGATCGCGTGATCGAAGCAGTCCGGCAGCCGGTCAAGGATGCCCATTCGCCAGCAGGTTCCGACCCGCGCGACGTAGTCACCGGTGGCACGCGCGATCCAGTCGAGCGAGGGACCGAGTCGCTTCACCACGTACGCCGCGCCGTCGATCACCACCCGCTCCATCGGAACCGCCGACTTGCCGTCGATGGTGGCCATCGGAGTCCGCGTTGTCGCGCGAGCAAGCAGCTCCTCTGCGCTCCCCGCGACCTCACGACCGGTGGTGTTCTCACGCACGGGCACGGTCCGCCTCTTCCATCTCGGCGAGGAGCCCAGCGTCCCACCGACCGCCGCACCACACCGTGTCCTTGGCGATCACCCCGCCGTCGGCCTCGATGACGTGTGCCTGGTGTGCCGCGAACGGAACGCCACCCTCGGTCCAGGTCAGCAGGAAGGTCACGAGCTCGCCGCCGGGCACCTCGGTCCGGGTCACGCTCTCGAACGCGCCCGGGTCGGCGTACCAACGCGCGAACTCGTCGCGGACCGCATCGGCGCCGGACCGGCTGAGCCGCCAGTTCGGGACCGTCGCGTCCAGCTGCACGTCGTCGGCGAACACCCCGGCCGGGACCGGCCGCCCCGCCTGCACCGCGTCCAGAAACCTCGTCACTGCCTCGATCATCACGCCCTCCTCGTGCATCGGTTGTGGACAGCGTGGGTGAGCGCGTTTGCAGTCCGTTTGCAGGCCGCCAGCCCGGCCATGATCGCGGGCGAGCGAGCTCAGCGGGGCCGCCGGACCGCAACACTTATCCCAACATTCATTGACGAGTCGAGATGACTCAAGGGCAAGCCGTCAGTCGCCGAAGGTTGCCTTCGTAGCGCTGTCCACCGTTTCACCAACCACGGTTTGCGAGTAATTCATGACCTCCCAGCTCCGGATATCCGGTCGCCGTTCGATCCTCGGCGCGTTGATCGCCGCCGTACTCGTGATCGCCTCGTTCTGGCTCACCGGCGCGGAGGCGTCGGCGACTCCTGCGGGCGGTGGGTCGATCGCCGGCACGAACGGTACGGCGCTGAGCGGCGGCAACGGCGGTTGCTTCTTCGCCGGCTGCGGCCCCTCCACCGTCGCGGGTAGCGGCGGTGGCGCCTCGTCCGTACAGACCTGTTCGGCGACCGATCCGACCTGTGTCGACAAGTACTACACCGGCGAAGAGCCGCGCCTCGTGGTCGCGGGCGGTGGCGGTGGCGCCGGCGGATACGACGGGTGCTCGGGCGGCAGCGGCGGTGGCGGGACCGCGCCAGGGTCGTACTACGGCAACTGCAACGGCGGTGGTGGCGGTGGCAATGGCACCGGCGGCGGCGGCCAGCAGCTGAACTGCACCGACGGCACGACCGGTGGCGGTGGAGCCACGCCTACCGCAGTAGGGACCGGCGGAGCCGGCGAGGCCGGACAGGAGAACGGAACCGACGGAACCGGCGCGATCGGCGGCGACGGCTACACCTCGCAGGCCAGCAACGGCGGCGGTGGTGGTGGCGGCGGTGGCTACTACGGCGGTGGTGGCGGCGGGGCGACCAACAACTGCGACGAGTTCGGCAACGGCGGCGGCGCTGGTTCGAGCTTCTCGGTCGCGACCATGACGGTGGGCAACGACACCACCGCGACCCCGGGCGTCTCGCTGTCCTACGGCAGCGGGCCGACCGTGCAGAGCTACAACCCCGGGCCGGAGCAGACCTTCGTCGTGCCCAGCGGTGTGACGAGCGTCGCAGTGGTCGCGACCGGTGGCACGGGCGGCAACAACGCGGAGAACGATGGCTTCGGTGGCTACGGCGCCGTGGTGACCACGACGATCCCCGTGACCGCTGGCGAGACCCTGTACGTCGACGTGGCGTCGAACGGAAGCAGCGCGTTCGCGGCTCCCGCGCCCGTCATGTCGGATGTCTCCGGATCGGCAACCTACGGTGGCAACGCGACGCTCACCGCAACCCTGCAGGACGACGGCCTGGGCCTGTCGGGCGAAACCGTCGACTTCACTCTCGACGGCAACGACGTCGGGACGGCGACGACGAACGGCAGCGGTGTCGCAAGCCTCACCGGCGTGAGCATCGGCTCGTCCGAGGCGGGCACCTACCCCGACGACGTCGTCGCGAACTTCGCGGGTGACGGCACCTACTCGTCGGCCACTGCTTCCGGCGACCTCGACGTCGCCAAGGCTGCGCAGCAGGTCGAGTTCACCTCGATCGGGCCGACCTCGCCTGGTCTCGGGGACACCTACGTCCCGACCGCGACCGGCGGCGGGTCGGGTAACCCGGTCACGTTCAGCATCGACGCCTCGACCACCAACAACGCCTGCTCGATCAACAGCGGCACGGTCAGCTTCGACCACGCCGGCACCTGCGTGATCGACGCCGACCAGACCGGCAACGCCGACTACACCGACGCGCCCACCGCGCAACAGCAAGTCTCCGTCGGCAAGGCTGCCACCAGTACGGCGCTCTCGATCGAGCCGTCCTCGCTGTCGGCAACCGTCACCGTGCCCGGTCACTCCAATGTGACCGTCACCGGAACCGTCGAGTTCACCGTCGACGGAAACGACGCCGGATCGGCTGCGCTGAGCAACGGCACCGCGACACTGAGCCACAGCCTGGCGCCCGGAGCGTCGTACGACGTCGCCGCCAACTACCTGGGCAACGGTGACTTCGACACGTCCACCACGTCGGCACAGCGCACGGATCCCACGATCCACGCCACAGTGCACAGCACGAAGCCGAAGACCGCCTACGGCTGGTACTCGACACCGGTGACCGTCACGTTCACCTGCACCGCAGGCAGCGCCAGCTTCAGCGCACCGTGCCCGGCAGCCGTCAAGCTGACCCACAGCGGCGCCGGTCAGCACGTGAGCCGCACCGTCACCGATCTCGACGGCGGCGCAGCGACGGCGAAGGTCAAGGGCATCAACATCGACCGCAGCGCCCCGAAGGTCACCGTGAAGGGCGTCAAGAACGGCGGGGTCTACGCGGGCCGGTTCAACCGCGGGCGCTGCGCAGGCCGGGACAAGCAGTCCGGCATCGTCAAGTGCACCTTGCGCACGAAGGTGGGACGCAACGGCGTCCGGCACTACGTCGCGACCGCCGTCAACCGGGCCGGCCTGAAGGCCACGATCCGTGGCAAGTACCGCCTGCTCTCGATCTGGATCCCCAAGGTCCGCTACACGCAGAAGACCGGGTTCCAGCTCAAGGTCGGCACCTACCACGTGTACGCCGCGAGCCAGAGCACCCCGCACTATGAGTGGGCGGTGCCGGCCAACACCAAGCATCGGCCGCGCGGGGGCGGGGACGCCTTCACCCAGGTCCGACCGGGCGTGTGGCGCATGACCTTCCACATCAACAAGGCGATGCGCAAGCGCTACAAGCTGTGGGACATCGGCGTCCGCATCCACGGCCGGCTGCACCTCGTGCGCATCACGGTGCGCTGACCTCGAAGGTCGCGCGCGTCGCTCTACCCGGCGTTCCCCCACGGTTGTGCGACAAAGACGCCTTCGCAGCATTCCGTCCTGCTCACTTGGGGCGTCGCCCGCCTAGTTGTCGTGACCTGACACGTTGTTGTCAGGCGGCGAGCCGGCTGGCGGGTGGGTGTCCGCCGAGGGCGGAGTGGCCGCGTCGAGTGTTGTAGTGCCGGATGAAGTTGTCCAGGGCTCGGCGTCGGGCGGTGTTGGTGGTCCAG